>JAAEXZ010000140.1 GCA_017879645.1 Nitrosomonas sp. | reverse complement strand
CTTATCGCTTTATCGCGATCCTGCAGTCAATAAAAATATTGGCCGTTCGGATTTCAGGATTCGCGATTTAATGAATTATGACAAGCCGGTCAGCCTTTATATCGTTACCCACCCCAACGATAAAACGCGTCTTCGTCCCTTAATACGCATTTTGCTTAATATGATCGTGCGTCTACTCGCTGATAAAGTCGAATTCAACGAGGGTAGGCCCGTCCAAAACTTTAAGCATCGACTGCTATTAATGTTGGATGAATTTCCAAGTCTCGGCAAGCTTGAGATTTTCCAGGAATCCTTAGCTTTCCTTGCGGGTTACGGTATTAAAGCTTATCTGATTTGCCAGGATGTGAATCAACTCAAAAGCCGGGAGATAGGGTACGGGCATGACGAAGCCATTACTTCAAACTGCCATATTCAGGTGGCTTTTGCACCCAATCGTATTGAGACAGCTGAGCATCTATCCAAGCTGACCGGGCAGACGACTGTCATCAAGGAGCAAATTTCAACCAGTGGCAGCCGCACGGGCATGATGCACAAAAACGTTACGAGAACAATTCAGGAAACGCAACGCCCCCTCATGACGCCGGATGAATGTATGCGTATGCCTGGTGCCAAGAAGAATCAACGTGGTGAAATTGTGGAAGCAGGGGATATGATTATTTATGTGGCGGGATATCCAGCAATTTATGGCAGACAACCTTTGTATTTTGAGGATGAGGCGTTTTCTGCACGCGCGGCGCTACCAGCACCCAAGCATAGCGATAGAACTGTCGAGAAAGCAGCATTGTCATGAGGACGGGGCTCGGGATTCACGTCATTTTTCAAAGCTTCAGGCTCCTGGGTTTGTTTGTCGTGGGTCTGGCTGTCTTGATTTTTGTCACAAGTATCTGGATGTGGATGAATCATATTTATGTCAACACGACACCGAGTCTACCTGTAGGACTGTATAAAAAAATAGATGCTCCGATTGAGAAGGGTGCTTATGTGGCGTTTTGCCCCCCGAACTGGGATGTATTCAAGACGGCACAGGAGCGCGGATTCATCAATGCCAGTGATGGCACGAATGGCAATTGTCCCAGTGGTCACGGCTTAATGCTCAAGCAAGTAAAGGCGATGCCGGGTGATCTGGTATCCATCGATTCATCTGGTGTATCTATCAATGGCAATAAATTGCCTTTGAGCGAACCACTCAGCATCGATGACAGAGCGCAATTTATGCCCGCTTTTAGGTTGTTACCCAAGCTATTAGAGTCATCAGAAGTCCTGCTCATGGCCAATATCAATGACCGTTCATTCGATGCTCGCTATTTTGGTTTAGTTGACCAAAAACACATCGTTGCTCGTGTTAAGCCTTGGATTATTTTTTTCAATCAATAAATGGAGAAGGCTATGAAGAATACTGATCTGGTTGACCGCATTAATCAGTTAGAAATACCAGATCATATCGAGGCATTTACATCGGATGAAATAGTACTACTCGGTGCATTTGAAGAATTCGCTTTAAGTGAAGACGATGCCATCGAAGGTGCGGAAGATTTATTGAACGATTCAGTTGCTTTCTAGGTGTGGATGTTGGGATACAGGAAAAAACATTTTGAAAGTACTGCAGATCAACTAAATGAATTACTGGAAGACCATGGTCGCAATACTTGATACGGTATTGGGCGATGCAGAATATCTCTTGCTATCCGATGCATATCCCCAATTGTTTGATGCACGCTATTTCGGTTTAATTATCCGCAATCAGATTCAGCACGTCGTCACTACTGTTTTTACTTGGAGTTTCACCTTAAAGGAGCCCACTCATGAATAAACCGCCCCGGGATACTGAAAGTGACCATTTTGACCTAGAAATTCTGCAAAAAAAGCTATTCGATGCCCAGATACCGGGTTTCAAGGCTCAATTTGAGCCTCAGGAGGCAGAAATGCTCGGAGCCTTTGCCGAGGATGCCTTAAATGCCAAAGATGCGCTGGAGAGCGTTATAGACATTCTGGGGGCTGATCATGAAAATACCTAAAAAATCGTTTCATGAACAAGTCGCCGAGAATCTGATCGAGCAACTCAAAAAAGGTACGGCACCCTGGCAGCAACCCTGGAAACCAGGGGATCTGTCGGCTGCATTACCTTTTAACCCAACAACTCAAAAGCGCTACCGGGGCATTAATAGCTTGAACCTGATCAGCCGGGGGTACACTGATCCACGCTGGCTGACCTATAAACAGGCAGAAGGGGCAGGGGCGCAAGTTCGTAAAGGTCAAAAAAGCACACCCGTGCAGTACTGGCTATTTGCTGAGGAACGGATAAAAACCGATGAGCAGGGCGTGCCGATATTGGACAGTGAAGGCCAGCCCATCAAAGAGCACGTCAAACTTGAGCGCCCCAAGGTGTTTTATGCCGCTGTATTTAACGCTGAGCAAATCGATAACCTGCCAGAATTGGTTGTTCAAGCCCCAGACTGGGATCCACTGGAGCGTGCAGAAGATTTATTGCAACGCTCTCAAGCCATTATCCATCACGGTGAGATCGATGACGCGTTTTATCGACCATCGACCGATAGTATTCATCTGCCGCATAAACACCAATTTCCCACAGCGGCTGGTTATTACCAAACAGCCCTGCATGAGCTTGGCCACTGGAGTGGCCATGAAACTCGATTGAATCGCGATCTTTTTCATCCATTCGGTAGTGAAGGCTATGCAAAGGAAGAATTACGCGCCGAGATTGCCAGCCTATTGCTGGGCGGTGAACTGGGCATTGGTCATGATCCGGGTCAGCACGTAGCTTATGTTGGGTCATGGATCAAAGCCCTGCAGGATGATCCCCCTCGAGATATTTCGTGCTGCAGCTGATGCAGAAAAAATCCGGGAATTTGTGCTCGCATTATCACATCAACAAGAAATGGATGTAACAAAGGCCGTCAACACTGACTTAATTGAGCAAACCGATGACCAAGATCTGGTTAAACCCATGCTGCAGCAATCCGACAAGCAAGAGGAGGGGAGTATGCGTCAATATTTGATTGTGCCTTATAAAGAAAAAGAATTTGCCAAGCTTGCCGGAGCACGTTGGGATAAATCAGCTAAGGCCTGGTATGTGGGGCCTGATGCCGACATCGAAGCTCTGCAACCCTGGTTACCCGATAACGTAGCTCTGCGGCCAGAACCGGCTATAGATCCAATAGTTGAGTTTGCCGAGTTATTACGCGCTCAAGGTTGCCAAGTGGACGGCAATCACCCCATGATGGACGGCCAGACTCACAGGATTAGGGTTACCGGTGACAAGCGAAGTGAAAAATCCGGATTTTATGTAGCCCATCTGGATGGTCGTCCAGCTGGGTATTTTAAGAACAATCGAACCGGGGTTGAAATACGCTGGAAAGCGAAAGGATATTCTTTAACGGATGAGCAAAAAGCTGAGTTGGTAGCCCAGGCCGCGATCAAGCTGCAAATCAGAGAAGCCGAGTACCATGCCCAGCACATCAAGATTGCGCAAGCCATTCAAGAATTGCTTTCTATCGCACCCCTTGCCGATGCCAGTCATCCATATTTAGCTCAAAAAAATGCTAGGGTAGGGGATTTAAAGGCGGTTCCTCAGAATGGGGATCATTTGCCGTTTGATTCGATCATCAAAATTGCCGCCAATTGGCAGGAAGTCAAACAATTGCGTGAAGGTCATCCTGACAATCTGGTATTTACCGCCGGTGATCTATTGTTGTCTGCTCAGGGAGTTGATGGTTCGATCTGGAGCGTGCAAACGATACAGGACAATGGTACCAAGCTTTTTGCAGCGGGCAGTAAAAAAGAGCATACCTTTCATGTTGTCGGAAGTAATGGTTTGGCATGGGATAAAGCTATCGACACAACCCCCGCCATTATCATTGCCGAAGGCTATGCCACTGCCGACACATTATCTCAGGCGTTGGATCAGCCTGTTATCGCAGCTTTTGATTCCGGCAATCTGCCCAAAGTAGCGCACGATTTACATGATATCTATCCGGATAAGCCCATCATCATTGCCGGAGATGATGATCGTTATCTGGAGTCAACCCAGCATAAAAACCCAGGCAGAGAGAAAGCATCAGAAGCGGCACAGCTCGTGGATGGGGTAGCGGTATTTCCGGTTTTTGCACCCGATGAACAAATGAAGTCTAGTCTCAGTGATTTCAATGATCTGTCTAACCGAAGTGTGCTTAGGTCTGAAGCAGTCAAGCGACAGATCGGATCCGTTGTAGAGCACGTGCTACGAAATACACGTGCGGAAAATCTTCAGCCTCCGACTAAGTTAAGGCAGG
>JAAEXZ010000045.1 GCA_017879645.1 Nitrosomonas sp. | reverse complement strand
TGGCATGCGCGTTTCTGTTTCCGGTTCAGGCAACGTGGCGCAGTTTGCGGTGGAAAAAGCCATGTCGCAAGGCGCAAAAGTCATTACCGTCTCCGATTCCAGCGGCACGATTGTTGACGAGGACGGATTCACTCCCGAAAAACTCGCTGTTCTGGCTGAAGTCAAAAACCATCTGTATGCCCGACTGGACGAATACGCCAAGCGGGTTAACGTCACCTTCCTGCCTGGTGCCAAACCTTGGCACGTGCCGGTACAAGTCGCCTTGCCCTGTGCAACACAGAATGAAATCAATGGCGAAGATGCACAGGTCCTCGTCAAGAATGGCGTCATCTGTGTCGCAGAAGGTGCCAATATGCCTTCCACGGCAGAAGCCGTGGAATGTTTCATCCACAATAAGATTCTTTACGCACCGGGCAAAGCCAGCAATGCCGGTGGCGTCGCCACATCCGGACTGGAAATGAGCCAGAATGCCATGCGCATGTCCTGGTCACGCGATGAAGTGGATGCCCGCCTGAAAGAGATCATGCAGGCCATTCATCAATCCTGTCTGAAATTTGGTACCAACCCGGACGGTAGCGTCAATTATGTCAATGGCGCCAATATTGCAGGCTTCGTCAAGGTCGCTGATGCAATGCTGGGACAGGGCGTCATCTAGCCCGTATTTACGGACAATTTTCTGGCCGGTAAAATAGCCCGGTAAAATGATACACCGGATGATCTGCAAAGCGGATTATCCGGATTTCATGTATCTGGGCAATACCTATCAATTGCTTTGTGCTTGGACGGCCATGAGAAATTATCTGCTGGGATTACTCTTTTTCACTGTTTCAAGTACATCACTGGCAAATCAGGACAGTGACTTCATCGCCGCAAGGCAGGCATTCCAGACTGGCAATGCCAAGGCACTCGAAAATCATGCCAAAAAACTGCAACGCCATCCACTACGAGCGTATGTCGATTATTACCAGTTGCGCCTCGTCCTACCCACCACCGATTCGGCAACCATCCGCAGCTTTCTGGCTCGCTACGATAGCAGTCTGGTAGCCGACCGGTTACGCGGAGACTGGCTCAAGGTTCTGGCAAAGAATCAGCAGTGGCCGCTGTTTGATGGTGAATACCCAGCAGTGGTCAACAAGGATCCTGAATTAACCTGCCATATCTATCAGCGCCGGCTGGATCTGCAAGATACCGCCGTGATTCCGGATGCGCGTGCGCTATGGTTCACGTCAACCAGCTTGCCGGATAGCTGCACGCCGGTCTTTCAGTCACTGATATTCAAGGGCGAATTACCGATCGAGGATATCTGGGCACGTATCCGCATGACCTTAGAGGATGGACAAACTGGCGCAGCCATGCAAGCCAGCCGCTACCTCTCCGGTGATCAGGGACTGGATCTCGGCAACCTGAATGCAGCAGCAAAGAACCCGCTACGCTATCTGGAGGATCAAGCCGGTAAAATCCGCACGCACAGCGATCGCGAAATCGTACTGTTTGCACTGTTGCGCCTGCTGCGCAACGATACCGATCAGGCTTTTGCACAATGGCAGAAAATCAAGGATCAGCTCACGGTTCCGGATCGCTCCTATTTCCTGGCAAAACTGGGACATCGGGCTGCCATGCGGCACGATGCGCGAGCCCTGAGCTGGTTCAAGGAAGCGCAGAATACCACGCAATCCTACCCGCCATCCGATACCGTACTGGGATGGCAAGTACGCGCGGCATTACGGGTACAGGACTGGCATGAAGTACTGACCACCATCAACCGCATGTCGCCAACCGAACAGCAGGTGGATACCTGGCGTTACTGGAAAGCCCGTGCCCTGCTGGCCACCGGGGATTCCCTGAGTGCAAACAACATCCTCATTCCATTAAGCAAGGAACACAGTTTTTACGGTCAGTTGGCGCGGGAAGAACTAGGCACACTGCTGACCATCGCCGACCAAACCTACAAAGTCAACAACGGTGAAGTCGCCGCCATGGAGAAGAAACCGGGCATACAGCGCACCTTGGCGTTGTCCCGATTGAATATGCGCATCGAGGCATTGCGCGAATGGAGCTGGACCATACGCAACTTCACCGATGCCGAACTACTGGCAGCAGCCGAAGTCGCACGTCGCCAGGGACTCTATGATCGCGCCATCAACACTGCTAACCGGACCGTATCGAAGCATGATTTCAACCTGCGCTTCCTGGCACCGCATCGCGCCACGGTCAAGAAAGTCCTGCAACAACATGAGCTCGATGAAGCTTGGGTATATGGGTTGATCCGGCAGGAAAGCCGCTTCATTGCCGACATCAAATCCCATGCCGGCGCCATCGGTTTGATGCAACTGATGCCGAGCACGGCGGATTGGGTGGCCAAGCAGCTTGGCATCAAGAATTTTCGCCATAGCATCATCAGCGACGTCAATACCAATTTGCGGCTTGGCACGTATTATCTGAAACATGTGCTCAGCACACTGGACAACCAGCCTTTGCTGGCTTCGGCTGCCTATAATGCCGGGCCCGGACGCGCAAAACGCTGGCGCGACGATTACCGGGCGCTGGAGGGAGCGATTTATGCCGAAACGATCCCTTTTAATGAAACCCGGGATTACGTCAAAAAAGTATTGAAGAACTCAATGTACTATGCCAAAGTTCTGAATCATGGAAATGGTGCCCCC
Organism: Nitrosomonas sp.; assembly: GCA_017879645.1. Classification (GTDB taxonomy): domain Bacteria; phylum Pseudomonadota; class Gammaproteobacteria; order Burkholderiales; family Nitrosomonadaceae; genus Nitrosomonas. The sequence continues at coordinate 18,377 of JAAEXZ010000045.1, read as the reverse complement.
ACACTCAAGGAGCGGTTGGGTACCATTGCTCCCAAACCATGATCAACCATTGTCGGTCTTTACATATACCCGTCGTTGCCCGATCGATAAAACCGGGAAGGTTCATAGAATTGCAGCCGTAGCATCGGATCAACATTTCAAAACGGATAACCTATGCGAACACTTGATTCTGATACCGACGAAACCCTACAAGGTAAAATATTGTTGATCGGGAATCATCTCGTGCGCCAGCAGCAGGCATATGCCATGCTGAAACAGCTTGGTCAAGTCTGCCTGACCGCCAACGCACAGGCTGCCGTCGATCAGGCACAGCACCAGCAACCCGATGTTATCCTGATGGATATGCCTTTCCCGTTAAACGACGAAAACAAAACCGTAATCGCGATTCGGCAGTGTAACGGGCGTTTGAAGCACACTCCCATCATTGCGCTGACGGCTGAGGAGATGTCAGATACCGATCGCAGTCGGCTCCGGATTAACGGCATCAGTGATTTCTTATCCCAACCCTTCACACGCACACAGTTACAGATCGTTCTGGAGCGATGGTTAGCCGTATCCCGGCACGATGCCGCGGAAGAAGAGAACACTTCCACTCAGGCAGTGATCGATCTCACACAGTTGAACGCCCTGCGAAAAATCAATCCAAACAGTGGAGACAGTATCCTGAAGAAACTGATTGCGATTTATCTCAAATCATCGCCAGGATTCCTGGCGCAAATCGAAGATGCCATTATGACGCCCGACCGTGTCGTCCTGAAACGAGCAGCACACACCTTGAAATCGAGTACGGCCAACGTGGGTGCAACCCGACTCGCAGAACTATGTAAAAAGATGGAAACCATTGCTGAAACACAGCAAATCGCCGATGCTTCGGCTATATTACACGACATTCAACAGGAATTTCATTTGGTAACCTGCGCACTGGAAGCTCTGTTACAGGAAACAGAGCACCCGTGATTACCGCGCTCGCTCAGTGAAAGCAATCAGGAAAAATTCATGAAAGAAGTTGTCATTTTGAGTGGTGTCCGCACCGCCATCGGTGATTATGGTGGCGCATTAAAGCACCTTGGCGCATCCGATCTGGCGATCAAGGTAGTGTGCGAAGCCGTGGCGCGTGCCAGAATCGATGCTAACGAAGTCGGACACGTAGTTTTTGGTAATGTCATCCACGGTGAACCCCGCGACATGTACCTGGCGCGTGTCGCCAGCATCAACGGTGGATTGCCTCGACACACTGCCGCGCTGACGGTCAACCGGCTATGCGGTAGTGGCCTGCAAGCCATTATTTCCGCGAGCCAGAATATTCTGCTGGGCGATACCCCGGTAGCCGTGGCGGGCGGCGCAGAATCCATGAGCCGCGGCGGTTATCTGATCCCGGCACTACGCTGGGGACAGCGCATGCAGGACGGTGGCACCGTGGACATGATGGTGGGCGCACTGACCGATCCGTTTGATAACGTACACATGGGCATCACCGCCGAAAACATTGCCGCCGAATGGCAAATCGGCCGCGAGGAACAGGACCGGTTTGCGGCTGAAAGCCATCGCCGTGCACTACACGCCATCGACAACGGTTACTTCAAAGAACAAATTCTGCCGATCGAGATCAAGCATGGCAAGGAAACCCGGATTTTTGCGACGGATGAGCATCCGCGCACCCAGACTTCGGCGGCGCAACTGGCGACATTAAAACCGGTATTCAAGAAAGATGGCACCGTCACCGCCGGCAACGCCTCCGGTATCAATGACTGCGCGGCCGCACTGGTACTGATGGAAAGCCAGCATGCCGAAAAACACAATCTGCAACCCATGGCACGTTTGGTGGCTTATGGACATGCGGGTGTCGATCCCCGCCTGATGGGCATGGGACCTGTTCCAGCAGTCAGAAACGCCCTGCATCGCGCTAATCTGACCATCGAAGACATGGATGTCATCGAATCCAACGAAGCTTTTGCGGTTCAGGCCTGCGCCGTTGCCAGGGAATTGCATTTTGATCCGGATAAAACCAATCCGAACGGTGGCGCAGTTGCACTGGGACACCCCATCGGCGCCACCGGCTGTATTCTGACGATCAAAGCCCTCTATGAATTGCAGCGCCGCAAAGGACGCTATGCACTGGTTACCATGTGCATCGGCGGCGGACAAGGCATTGCGGCAATCTTTGAACGTCTTTAAGCAACCCAGGAAAGCGGAAGGAGGCAAAGTCTTGTCATGCCCCCCTGTTTTCGCAATAGGGATGGCAACACTTGACAAGCCATCACAGCAGCGTAAGGTTATAGCCATTTCCTTCAGTCCATACTTATCATGCACTATCTAACTTTACTGTTATTTCTCTGCGCATCTATCACCTATGCCGAACCGGAAACAATCGATATTGAGAAAGCGGCCATGATCCAGCAACTGGAAAAAACGCTTTCGCGCGTCAATCAGGAATCCCAGTCGACCTATCAGCAGTTTTTGATGATTCAGGAGTTGCGGCGCAACGAAATGATGGAATCCCCCGAAAACATCCCGTTGGACTACACCGGCAAAAGCATACCGATCCCCAATTATCAGGATCTGATGCGACGCAGACAGGAAAAAAAGGAAAGAATCGATCAATACACGGCCGATCTCGATCGGTTATATGCACGTTACAAATCGCTGGAAAGCGAGAAGGAAACCCTGTACGAAAAAATCAGAACGCTGGAGCAAAAAAAGTCCGAGAACTAGCCACATCACCTGCAGAAACGAGCAGAAAAAGTGGCAAGCAATAACCACAACCCAGCAATACTTCCGTGCTTGCCTAGTGGCGATTTTCGTTATCTGGTTTGAACAGCAAGTGTGGCCACAGGCGCTGCATTGCCAGAAAGGTAAACGACACCGACCACGTAATCAGCGCCAGTCCCTCCACGGCAGTCAATATCCTGATCGCCCCCACCGGCACCAGATCACCAAATCCCACCGTGGTAAAAACCACGGAGGAGTAATAGATGAAATCAAAAAAATTACTGCCAGGAATGCCGACGACATGTCCCAGTCCATAATTGTGGTGGATCACACAGATGGTTACCGCAACACCGGCCATCAGAAATACGATCAAATGCGGTACATGTTCATTCATATTTAAATTTTCTGTTGTTCTCGTCGTCGAATCCCCACTGGATAACGATGCTGAAATTGAAGGTTCATGCGATATTTTGCTCGATTTTTTCTGTCATGTGCTCTAGTATTTCACCGGAAACGAAGCGCGATGCAGGTTTTTCACGAATTTTTACATTTTACGAGACAGAATCATGGGGCATGTCACCGAGCTGGTCGGACGCGGCCTGGCTCATTTCCTCACCAAGACTGTGCGGCAAAGCACACAAGTAGCGACCATCAGCCAGGAACAACTTCTGGCCAACTTGCAACCTGCTGATGTTTTGCTGGTTGAAGGCAATACGCGCATTAGCGTCGCTATCAAATACCTGACGCAATCGACATGGTCGCATGCTGCAATCTATATTGGTCATGCATTGCCAACCAATTCACCCTGGGAGCTTCCACAGGTTCTGGTCGAAGCGGATCTGAAAGAAGGTGTGCGTGCCATATCGCTGGCGCATTACGCACAGATGCATACGCGAATCTGCCGCCCGGTGGGACTAAAAGATGAAGACCGGCAGCGCGTTGTAGACTATGTCATTTCGAGAATTGGCCAGCAATACGATCTCAAGCATATTTTTGACCTGGTGCGCTATCTGCTCCCGACTGCACCTATCCCCTCAAGGTTTCGCAGACGCCTGCTGGCACTGGGAAGCGGCGATCCCACCCGGGCCATCTGCTCGACATTGATCGCCCAAGCTTTTCAATCGGTTTACTATCCCATCCTGCCGGAAATTCACAGGACCTGGTCCAATAATCCCATTCATGCCGATTGCTATGCAGAGATCTATCACATACGTGATGTCAATTTATATACACCGCGCGATTTCGACATTTCACCGTATTTCGATATCATCAAACCGGCAATCAAGAGCGGTTTTGACTACCGTGCACTCAACTGGAGCACTGATCCGTCGAAAGAGCCGGAATTACCCTGCCAACAGGAAGATACGCATTCGGATTAACGCAAACCACAGATACAGCACCTGTCAACAGACAAGTCGACGGGGATCACTTGCGCATCCACTGTCCATTGACCTGTATCCACGTTCCGGCTGGAACGGTATTGAAGATTTCCTTGGCATAGACCTTGCCGACCTGATCGACACTGACTCCCTGCGCATTCGCCTTTTCCTGATAAATGGATTTACGCTTTGCATTGATGGATTGGACATCGGCTTGGGCAGAACCCTCTCTGGCCACCACATAGCCGGTCGAACTTTCACCTATAGCGCCGGAGGCCCGCAGCGCTTCCAAATCCTCCGCCCAGGCCGTTCCGATACCGACAGACCAAAGCAGCAAAACACCACGGCCGAGATGTAACAAGTATCTAATAAATTTGGATTTGTTTTTATGCCGCATCGTATTCTCCTCGATTGGGTTGATTTCAGAAAATGCCGGGATGGGCAGCGATATCCTTTTTGGCCTCTTCTTCCAGCTTGACGCGAATATCTGCGTCCAGCTTGATGTTGAGATTGATCGTGATCGGCTCCTGCGGGGTTTCCACCTTGACGGTTGGCGCGCACGCAACCATTCCCCAACTACTCAGAATCAGTAATCCAGCAACGACTATTTTTTTGATTTCTCGGTCCCTAAGACACATGATGGCACTCCTTTATTCATTCTGGAGCCGTATTTGTTTTATGCAGCATGCTGATCAGTATAGCAAGGAAGGCTCCATGTCTGCACTGTAGGATCACGCCGATTAATGCAAACTGAATGAACCATGCAGCACGCGGGACGACAAATCGTAGCCCTGACTGATAGCACGCAAGATTTTATCGATGTTACTTTCAAGCTTGATATTGAGTCGAAAGGGTTGCCCATCCCTGATAGCCGCATTGTGTCCCAGTATCGAAAGTTGTGCCGTTAAATCATGGGTTGCCGACTTATCGAGGCGCAGCGTCAATTCACTATACTGAAAATCCTGCAAAGCCTGCATCAGCAGATTCACTTCCTCGCCGGCATCGGCCAGCATTTGCACCGCCTTGTCCGACTTGAACCGCAACGTCCCGGGTGCCGTGGCAGCCAGCTGGCCGTTACGAATGGTCACTTGATCGCGCTCTAGCGTAATCGGAATATCGCCACTTACATGACCGGTACCGGTCAATCCTTCAACTTGGATCATTTCGAAGAATGTCGCAAGATCGATGGCATTGATATGAACCACCACTTCAGAACGTGGCGCAAGCGGATCGATGACAACCGGCTTGACCGATACCGTTCCTTCCATCACCGAGAACTGCGCCTTATCCAATGCAATCCGGGTGGATTTGTCGGTTTCGAGTTGGTATGCCATCAGTACATTCCTTATTGGCATACCGAAATCAAGTTCATGAATCGTGATGAGCTGCTGGGGTGGGCTCCGGAGAGACAGCCAATTCTGCAATGTGAGCGACATATTCGCATCTCTCAGTGAAACGGCAGGGTGGGTCAATGACAACTGCTGCACTGTCATCTCACCCTGGCTGTCCCGGATACGCCGATCCGACCATTTGATGCTGGCATGCGCGCCGACCAGCCCGCTGACATGTTCCAGTTCCTTCAATACCGGAAAAAGCTGCCCCGGCTGTACACCTTGTGGAACAAACCGAATGGGACCGATTGCAGCCTTGACAACACCCTGTTCACCATCAGGCGACACCTGACCTGTTATTTTCAGCACATTCAGACCGGGCAGCTTGCCAGCCAGATCCAGCACGTACGATTTTTCCGCCGCATCGGACTGGTGACGCATACTGGCGGAAACGGTCAAGGGAGAAAATTGCGGCTCGGGCAGAGTATGTTCCACTCGCACAGGATTCAGATCCAGCCATCGATCCTCCTCGCTATCTCCCCAACTCAATGTAGCCGAAACAGGCTGCAATCGCACATGCCACTGTGGCAGCACGAAAGACCAATCCGTAAGCTGGTATTTTCCCTGATAGCGTTGTTGTGCATCCAGTTTACCCGTCAACGCCAGCTTCCCCGGCAATCCCTGCACTACCACTGACACCGATTCAGCAGCTTGCACGGACAAGTCGAACCGGGCCGGTTGAACGACAACATCATGTGTCAATTCCACGCCTTGTGCCGAACGGCTCAGATTCACATCAGCGCGTGGAATGGTGAATGCCAGTGGCGTCTGCAAGCGAATGGGAAAAACCGGCTGCTTGATCTGTTCCAGCTTGATTTGGGCTGCTTCACGCAAACCAATATACCAATCTCTCCCGTTCAGCGTGACTTGCAACGGAAAATGCACCGACAGGTGCTGCACCGCCAGCGCTCCGGCATCCAGCCGGCCATTGTCGAGACGCGCATCGAATGAACCCTTCATCGGCTTACCTTCGATATCCCCACTGAGCAGAATACGCTCGATCGTCATGCCCAATCGTTCGTTGCTTGCTTTATTAAAAACCGAACCAGCCAACGCTGGAAGTCGTGCTTGCATGCCCTCCAGCACAAACTGCGTGCGCAACTGCTGGATGGTCATGGCCGATAATTTGAATGCCGTTTCTCCGGTGATGCTGGCAACACGAATGCCCGGCAAATCGAGTCGACCCTGCGTTAACTGAATCTTGCCTTCAATATTGCCCTGCCTGTCCCAATTGGCGCGTATCTGACTCGCCCCCTGCCCGAGTACGCCAGCCGCCACAGCGTCCAAACGCACTATCTGTGAACCGCCTTGTCTCTGTTCGATACCCCCGGTAATGCTGATGGTTGTCTCACCGGCAGGCAATCGCAGTCGAATCTGCGCATCCTTGACCACCACCACGGGCAGTACCGGCAAAACAACAGAACCACGCGTTCCTGAAAATGGCGACGGTATCCTGTCAGGCGAGGCTTGTTGCGGATTCCAGTCGAATACCCCATGAGCACCGGAGACTTCGATGACAGGCGGTTGTCCCAACAGTAAACCGGGCATATCCCAAGTCACATTCAGTTGTTGTACACGCAGTTCGTTCTGTTTGCCCGCCACTAGATCTTGGATGCGCAGAGCTTGCGCAGACAATTCCGGTATCGCGACAGACTGTAACGGTAGTCCATGCTTGCCCAGTTGATCGGCCATCAGCATTTCCAGCAAGGCAACCCGGAATGTAAACAATCCGAGACCCATGCACAGCAACCCCCCGACCACAATCAGGCACGACACTTTCAGGAATCTGCTCATCGTCATCAACATCCGCATCAATCAGGTTGCCCGTCGCTTCAGGCCAGAATAAATCGTCATTCAACGATCATCGCTCTTATATACTATGCAGCATTCAAAAAAGAAATGACTTTCGCTGGTTCACGACACCATGGATTTACTGACTCAAGGTTTACTTGGCGCCACAATGGCGCAATCGGGCGCAAAACAGCAGGAAACGCGCATTGCCACCGGCATCGGCTTTGTAGCCGGTATCGCGGCTGATGTCGATATTCTGATTCAATCCGAAAATGACCCGCTGCTGAATATCGAATTTCACCGGCACTTCACGCACTCCCTGTTTTTCGTACCGCTCGGTGCCTTGCTTGTTGCGTGTCTGTTCTGGCCCTTTCTACGCAAGCGATTATCGTTTGCCAGGCTGTATCTGTTTACTTTTCTTGGCTACTGCCTGAGTGGTACGCTCGATGCATTCACCAGTTATGGCACGAATCTGTTGTGGCCAATCAGTGATGCGCGTGTGGCACTCAACATCATCTCCGTGCTGGATCCGGCTTTCACACTGATCCTGTTGCTGGCCGGTATCTTCGCTTTCAGAAAATACAGCCATCTGGCTGCACGAATCGGACTGGTACTGGCCGCGGCCTATCTGTCGCTGGGCTGGACGCAGTTGCAGCGCGCGGAAACGGTGGCCACAGCGCTGATTGCCACAAGAGGTCACGATGCCGAACAGTTGCTGGTAAAACCCACGCTGGCCAATCTGCTACTGTGGCGCTCGGTTTATGAACATGAAGGCCGGCTGTATGTGGATGCCATTCGCGTTGGCTTCTTCTCCAAACCGGTCACCTATCCGGGAGAATCGATCGGCAAATTTGTCATGACACGCGATCTGCCGGAATTACCGCCATCGTCCGTACTGGCGCAGGACATTATCCGCTTCAGTCATTTCTCGGCAGGATTACTGGCCATACGTCCCGAACAACCCAACGTGCTGGTGGATGTTCGGTATTCCAACCTGCCGACAACCCTGGCACCGCTCTGGGGCATCGAAATCGATCCGACTCACCCGGACCGGCATGCGCAGTACAAACTATATCGCGATGCATCCAGCGCCACACGCGGAAAATTCATGCAACTACTTTTGGGCGAGCATGTTGCGGATTGATCCAATATCGACAATCGATTGCTGGAAAAGCTAAAAAACTACTGACTTATCCCGTTCCAGTCATTTCAGATTCACAATCCACTTTTGATACAACCCCTCCGCCACGGCATTCAACGCAGCGACACGTTTCGACAAATCCTTCTCAATTTCTTCCAGCGATTGCACCGATGGTTCGTTGAGGCCAGCAAGTTCTTCCGCACCGACGCTGCACCAGTCGATGACCAGTCGTTCGGTCATTTCGACATGGCATTGCATGCCCAGGTGCATGCCCAGTGCAAACACCTGATTTTCGCAATACGGACTCGATAAAATGCACGTAGCACCTTGCGGGATGCTGAACGCTTCGCCATGCCAGTGGAATGAATTGAAAGTCGTCAGATCGCCAAACCATTCGCGGGCAACCGGATTGTTCGGCACGGTAACTTCGCCCCAGCCCATTTCCTTGACCGGACTGACGCTGACCTTACCTCCCAGTGCCTTGGCCATCAACTGTCCCCCCAGACAATGCCCCAGCACCGGCACACCGGCGGCAATTGCCTGGCGGATCAGCGATAATTCTTGTCCGATCCACGGTAAATCATCGTTGACACTCATCGGTCCTCCCATGAAAACCAAACCACTGAAATCGTGAATAGAAGTGGGCAATGTTTCACCCGCATCGATTTTGATCAAACGCCAGGGAATATGATTGTTATCCAGAAATGTGGCAAAATAGCCGGGGCCTTCGATAGGCAAATGTCTAAAAATTGCAACTGGCTTCATGGGGCTTTCCTGCCGAATTTTGATTAATCTGATAACCGATTTTAGCCTGTTTTCCAGTGATCATTCTGCTGAAAATCCAGGCAAGCTGCTGATAGTCGTGAAACACCATAATACCAATTGTTCATCTCCATTACCGATTGATACATTTTAATTTCTGCAATGCCATTCAATAACACCTCCTTCGCCGATTTGGTTCGCATTGAACAGATGCGCAAAATTGAATCCGCCAAAGCAGAAGACTTGTCATACGCCAGTATCCAGGACATGCCAAAGCCGACTGGCAGTAATTTCAACTACCCCGATTTCATTCGTCGGCTTGATTTACGCGCCAGACGCCTGATTCAGGAAAATGCCCTGAATGACGCCCTGCAACAACCGCATCAGCAATTCATTCGCGCACGCCGCATTTGTCTGGGCGTTGCCATCCTTCTGGGTAGCCTGGCTTCGAGCCAGGCGGTCAGCGATGCCGTCACGCTGAATATCTACTGGCTGCTTGCAGTACTGCTGGGATTCAACATGATTTCACTCTTACTGTGGATCTCCGGCATCACTCTGAACCTGCAAAGCCTGAGTAGCGGGGTAGTGGCGCAACTGGTGAGCTGGTTACCTTACCGCAACAAGCAGGAACCCACTATCGCAGCACTCGCCACCCATGCCTGGTGGGAAAACTGTCTCACCGGCACCGTCGGCAAATGGCGCATCAGCGTCGTCACGCATCAGTTCTGGCTCACTTACCTGTTGTCAGGCATGGTCCTGCTCATCCTGCTGATGCTGGCAAAACAATATCACTTCACCTGGGGAACGACGCTGCTGCCCGACAACAGCCTGCCCAGACTGACCCAGTTCCTGGGTGCACCACTGCAGGCCATGGGTTTGACCATACCCGATGATCCGCAAACCGTTGCCAGCCGAATAGGGGCAGGCAAGCAGGATGCCGAGACCCGTACCGCCTGGGCCAATTTTCTGATTGGCTCGCTGCTGGTTTACGGCGTGTTTCCACGACTGCTCGTACTCGGTTTGTCATTGATCATGCAAAAATGGAGCGAGCGCCGCTTCCGCCTCGACCTTTATCTGCCGTATTACATCGAATTACGCCAACGCCTCATGGCACGTGCCATCCGGGCCGAAGTCATCGATGCCGATCCGCAGGCTGGCGCCAAACCTGCTGAAATTACGCTACCATCCGCCCATTCGGGTATTCCACACCCTGCGCTGGCACTGGGCATCGAACTGGATCAGGCTACGCAGTGGCCGGATACGTTGCATTGCCGCCTGAACATCGTCGACCAGACGACCCAGGATGAAGCCCTGGCGCTGATCCGGCAAACCGGTACCCCCATCGTATTGGGCGTCGCTGCGCATCGTGTACCCGATCGGGGTGTACAGCGGCTGATCAAGGAATTGGCCGATCACACCAGCAGTAAGCTCTGGCTGATCCTGTTGAGCAAACCATCCGCATCGCCCGTCGCCAATAACCGCGAAGTCGCCTGGTTCCGTCTGGCCGAAGCATGTGGTATCCCGGCAGAACATGTTGTCACCCGTTAAGCCATGACCCACAGCACCCCTCATCGCCAGAACACGCACACACTGCTGAATGTTGCCGTAGTCGGACATACCAATACCGGCAAAACTTCGCTGATTCGCACCATGCTGCGCAGTACCGAGTTTGGTGTCATCGAAGATGCAGCCGGTACCACGCGTCACGTCGAGCAGGCCACACTGGCCGCGGACAACGAACCCATCCTGAACGTCTACGACACGCCCGGACTGGAGGATTCCAGAGCGCTGTTCGCTCATATCAGGAAATTGCAGGCCAAGGCCAAACTGCAATTGCCCGTGCAAGTACTCGAACACTTCGTTACCCATGTCAGCAGCAACGATCCTCTGGAACAGGAAGCCAAAGTCATTCGCCAGGTGCTGCGCAGCGACATCTTGTTGTACATCGTCGATGTGCGCGAACCTTTCCTGGAAAAATATCGCTTAGAACTGGACATCCTGGCGCAAGCGGCAAAACCGATCATCCCGGTGTTCAATTTCACTGCTGGACACCAGCACGAACTGGATCAATGGCGGCAAAATCTGGCTGCATACCGCATGCATGCCACACTCGAATTCGACACCGTCGCGTTCTCCTTCGAAGCGGAAAAACGCCTGTATCAGAAAATCCAAACCTTGGTGGAATCGCATTACACACCACTGCAAAAGCTGATCGACTACCGCGCCCGGTTATGGAATCAGACCTGCCTGGCAGCCGCAAAGCGCATCACCGAACTGGTCGTGAGCGTTGCCTGCTACCGCGAAAGCAAGACCAGCGAACACCATCGCATTACCGCTGCGTTGGTTGAAGACCGGCTGCATGATTTTGTGCGCAAAGCCGAACAGCGCTGCCTGCACGACTTGCTGGCAATCTTCAATTTCTCGGAAAAGGATGTAGCGATGCAGAAAATACCGGTCAGCAACGGTCAGTGGCAACTGGATATTTTTGCTCCCGGCATACTCAAGGCTTACGGACTGGATGTGGGTAGCGCCGCGGCCAAGGGTGCGGCTGCCGGTGCAGGTATCGATCTGGTCGTTGGTGGCATGAGTCTGGGTGCAGCCACTGCGCTGGGCGCGATTGCGGGCGCCGGCTGGTCGACATTCAAGCGCTATGGCGATGAAATCAAGGCATCCGTCAAAGGCACGAAATGGCAATGCGCCGACGAAACCACCCTGATAATCCTGTATCTGCGCCAGAAACAATTGCTGAAAAAGCTGATGCACCGCGGTCATGCCGCACAGGAAACCGTACAGGTCGACAAAGCCGAGAACGAAACACTACCGGAAGACTGGAACAAGCTCATCAGCGCCTTGCGTCAGAATCCGCAATGGCAGGAATCTTCTGCAATGCGCAACAGCCATCTGCAATATCAGTCGATCGAAACCCAACTGGTGCAGGCTCTGCTGGAATCCTAGGAAACGCCAGTCATTCGGACACAGCCACTAGGGTTTGCACCCGGTTACGATACTGTAATAACCGAAAGCCGGGTGTACCTGCACATCGACAAATCCAATCTCCGTCAGCATCAGCGTCAATTCCTGTCCGGAATATTGCCTGCCCTCGGTCCATCCCATCATCATCATGCTATACGCTGCAGGTGCAAATGGTCCTGTTTTCTGATCGTTATACAACATTTCGTGAATGACGATGCGCCCACCCGATTCTAAGCTGTTGAAACTTTTCGCGGTCAGGAAATGACATTTTTCCGGAGTCCAATCATGATAAATATTCGAAAAAAAATGTAGATCCGCTGTAGGCCAGTGATCGTTCCAGATATTGATTTCCTGGGTCTTGATGCGTTCCTGCAATCCGTATCGGCTGATATACTCCTCAGCCAGTTCACATACCTGCAAGAAATCCAGAAAAATGACGTGCAGATGAGGCAGCTTCAACGCCGCTCCAATCGAATGCGCAGCCGATCCTCCCGCCACATCGAGCATCACGCGATAACGTGAGAAATCCATGACCTCAGGCCACACTAAGGCTGATGTGGCGCTGATGCTGTGCATGCCACGCGTAAAGCGATGCAGCAATTCCACTTGCTCTTCGTGAGTCTTAAAAATATCCCCACCACCATAGGCTTGCGGAGAATCCGTCAGCATGGCTTTTTCCAGGCTGGCAAAAGAACAGACCTGGTAATTATCAATCATCAGATCCCAGAAGAATCCGAAATAATGAGCGCTCTTTTCCAGTAGATACTCCCGTGTTACCGCAGTCAGCGCATAACTTCCCTGCTGCAAGGTAAGGAAACCGAGAGCCGTAGCCACTGTCAGCATGGCTTCAGTCGGGCGCGGCTTGAGATTCAGGGCCGAGCATATTTCTTCCAGCGTTTGTGAATTATCAGCCAGCAATGGAAACACCTTGAGCCGATGAGCCAGCAGCAGCGCCGGGTATCCATAAACTGCAAACACGACATCCCAAACCGGACGATCATCCGTAACCGGTATCGACAAATCAGAGATAGCATCGTGTGACATGAATCCTCCTTTAACTCAAACTGATTGGAATAGACCGCAGCAATCCGCTTCTATATGCCATGAAATTCAGGCCGATCCGGATGGCATCCGGACCGAATGCTCCGCTTCAACCAAACGTTTGATATTGTGTACCGTGCGCTCCGCACCGTCCCTGATGGCGACACGAACCAATGCCTCGAATGGTCGCATGATCGCGAGTATCTCCAGCAGTTCGAACGTAAAAGTCAGCCTGGTGGTCTCTCCGGTACCCACTACCTGCAAATCATAGGTGCATCGGAAAGGTTCCGATATACCCACCAGTGTCAATCTCACACCAGGCTCAAATGTGGAAATCCTGAATCTGGACTCGGTGCGTCGCCCCTGGTCAACCCGAACTTGTCTCCCTTCGGTACCTAACGCAACAGGACCGGAGCTTAGTTGCTCCAATTCTTTGACTTCCGGAGACCATTTTGGATAATTCTGGAACAATCCATTGCCCAGATAGTGGAACAACTCAAGCGCGGGGCAAAGCACCACCGTGTGCGCCTTGCCGATGACCGGTTCGTTTGAACCCAAATTGAGCATGGAACCTAGATTGAACATTGTGCTTCACCTTCTGGCTGATGAATAATCCATTCGCTAGGGTAACCAGTTAGATACTGGCATGTTGACCTTGAATACACTTAGCGTACCGACAGTATAACGGAATAAAATACATACCCGGAACAGGATAGCGTTCTCCGACTCATGGCGCCCGGTGCTTTGCCCAACTTACAGATGGTGTGACCTTGTCTATCGCACTCCACACCTGACCCATCGTGTCATCCTGATCAGGCGTAGCCTTGAATGGATATGGGCGCATTTTAATAGACCATGACATGATCGACCCGATAGCGCCCCGCATGTTCCACCAGAACCAACTCGGCTACCAATTCTCCCGGCATCTGGCTGCACCATTGCTTCCATACCACTGCAATCGATCTCGGGCGTCGAAAGATGGCAACACACTCGCGATCGGTAAAAAATCCCCAACGGGATTGGTAATCACGGCAGATGCATTCAAGATAAGTTTCACTGACAATCGCCTTCAAACGGTCTGTGAAATCCCGGGTATGTTTCGCGTGATCGATTTCGGTAGAACCTTGCATGAGGTTATCCATGATCGGTTCAATAACCGCCAGTATTACCTGATCCGATTGTCTGGCAAGCTCCATCATCACTCCTCACTGTGGAAAAACGATATGAAAATATGGCACTCCATTATATTTTAACCAGCCGTATTGCCATCCCTTAAATTCAATACACAATCGCCGATATCAGCGATGGAGATCGTTATAAACAATTTAGAAAAAGTGAATTTGTTTGAAAAACGACCGTAATCAGAAGCTGGTTTCCTTCTACTCAGAAATCCTCAGATTGACTGGCCCAATCTGAAACTTTAAATCAGGGTGAATAGAATCAGGAGGAAAAATTGATGGTATTCGTTAAAAAATTACTGTGTTTTATTTGAAAGAGGTTTAGATGGATCCGTGTGCGATAGTAACTGAAGTTCGCTCGATTTTTTCCTTGCCGGATGTCGTGATTCGTATCAATGAACTGATTGACTCCGGAGAGGCTACCAACGCCGAACTGGAAAAAGTCATCATCAACGACCCGGCGCTTACCGCAAAACTCCTGCGATTTGCCAACAGCTCGTATTTCGGATTGTCAGGCAAGGTGGACACGGTCTTGCGCGCCATTTCCATCATCGGTCACAAGGAACTGCGCAATCTTGTCATCGCGTCTTCGGTAACCGCGACTTTCCGGGGCATTCCATCCGATCTGGTGAACATGGATACCTTCTGGTATCACAGCGTCACCTGCGGCGTCAATGCACGCCTGCTGGCGTCACAAATCGAAAGCAGGGAACGCTTTTTCATCGCCGGTTTGTTGCATGGCGTAGGCAGACTGGTTCTGTTCAGCCAGTTTCCCAAGGAATCGGCAAAAGTATTAAGCTGCATGAGTCAGGGGGAAGACGCGGCACTGGCTGCGGAGCGCGAGATTTTCGGATTTACGCACGCACAACTGGGTGCGGAATTGCTTCGGCAATGGCGTTTACCCCAGAATATCTGGAAAATGGTCGAGCTGCAGTGCGAACCCATGAAGGAACCGGAGTTTCAATACGATGCAGCCACGCTGTGTGCCGCCGTCAACATCGCCAACTTCATTCAGCCCTGCACCAATCAAAAGGTGGTATCCGACAAGGCAATCCCGATGAATGCATTTGAAGCCTGGAGCCTGCTGGGCCTCACGCCGGAAGTGATCGACAACGTCATTACCGTGGCCAAACTGCAAATCATCGAAGTGCTGAATATCGTTCGATAACGATGTCAGACTCAGGAAATCAACTGCGGCACAACCAATCCCGCTGATATAAATCCCACAATCAATGCAATCACGGCCGGCTTGCCTACGGTCCGCGTCTCCAGCCATGCCGACAACAACATACCGGCACTGATGCTGGTGGCCGCTGCCAGTATCAGCCCCATCCCCTGCACGGCAGGCTGATGCGGCAGGAATCTGAAAAATACCGCATTAAAAATCAGTGCAACGGGAAAATGAATCAGAAAAATCGAATAGGACGCCCGGCCAATGGCCGTCATGATGCCGGGAATACGGTTGGAATTCAGTACATCGAAATACTGTGCGACAGCGAGGATCATCATGACGCAGCCTGCAACCACCACACGCAACCGGAAATCGATCAGCAAAGCCAGCGTAATCAACGCCATCAGTGCAATCGTACACAACAACCGATACCTGTTGCTCGATGCCCAGTAAATCAGCATACCCAACCCATACGCTCCGAAAAAATACAGCGCGGTTTCATCCCAGTAGCTGTCGCGATTGAAAAAAAATAACGAAACAGCCGTCAATACCAGCACCAGCAAGCCATTCACATGCCGGACCAGAGTAGGGTTGGTCAGAATGCTATTCGTTCCCCAGAACAGGAGAATGGTCAGCACATACAGTTGAAAATCGATGGCAACATACCACACGCCCGCCGACAGGGCGCCCTGATTCAACAAATCGTGCAACAGCAGGATGTGCGCCAGTAACTGGAGGAAATGCGGACTGGCAGGAATGGATTCATGCTGGAGCCACATCCGAGCTACCGCTGCACCGACAATCGCCACTGTCAAGGCAGCCAGATAAGGTAAAATCAGTCGCAGATAGCGCCGTCTGATCAGGCGCAGCGGTGCGGTCACTCGTGATACGCCACGGGGTGCCAGTTTTACAGCCGCCAAATATCCGGCAATCACGAAAAACATCTGCACGGCAATCCGCGCATGCTCGCGCAGCCAGTCCATGAATGCCGGCATAAGCGGATAAGCCATATCCGGCATGGGTCCATACAGGGCGAGATGGTGCGCAACGATCAACAGGCAGCATAAGGCTCTCATCGCGTCGATCAATGGCATGCGGGATGAATCAGTAGCAGGCTGAGTCATCGATCACAGAGAATAAAAATAAAAAAGAGCGATTTCAAATATATTTTCTCGATTTACCCGGCGCACACACCACAGCCGGCATTGAATTTGACTGTAACAGATTCAGCACTGACCGGAAATCAGTACTTTTTAATCTTGACCATTCCGAGGGCCATAAAATTCCTGATATCAATCAATCCATTCATGATCTGGCAACTGAAATAGGGCTGCAACTTGGCCAGCGCCAGTGGCTGCTGGTCACGGCTGAATCCTGTACCGGCGGCTGGCTGGGTCAGGCGATCACGGCGGTTGCAGGCAGTTCGCAATGGTATGATCGCGGCTTCATCACTTACAGCAATGCCGCCAAACAGGAAATGCTTGGTGTCCAGCAATCCATACTGGAACAGCATGGCGCCGTATCACTGCAAACCGCACAACACATGGCACGGGGCGCCCTGACTCGCAGTCATGCGCACCTCAGCGTGTCGATCACCGGCATAGCCGGTCCCGCAGGCGGTAGCGCCACCAAGCCCGTGGGAACGGTATGTTTCTGCTGGGTCACCCGAACGGGACTGGTTCAGCAGCAAACGCATCATTTCTCTGGTGACCGCGACGCCATCCGCCATCAGGCCGTTCTGACCGCCTTGCAAGGCGTACAGCAATTGCTACAGACGTCCCCTGCAACGACCTGACCCGGATTAGTGACGACTCAGTGATCGTTCGCCTGCTGGCTGGTCAGGGTAATGATACGGTCGCAGTAGGCAATCGCAATTGCCGACAACAGAAACGCCATGTGAATACCGGTTTGTGCCAGCAGCGTCTTTTCGTCGTACGCACTGGCATTGATGAATGTCTTGAGTAAATGAATCGATGAGATCCCGATAATGGCGGTTGCCAGTTTGACTTTCAGCACCGAAGCATTGACATGCGATAACCACTCCGGCTGATCCGGGTGTCCTTCCAGATTCATGCGTGAGACGAAGGTTTCATACCCGCCAATAATGACCATGATCAGCAGATTCGAAATCATCACCACATCGATCAATCCGAGCACCACCAGCATGATTCGGTCCGCCCCCTTGATCGTAACCGTATCAAGGATATGCTCCAGTGCATTTTTATTACCCATCACGGCGCCGATCAGATCGGTCAGCTCGACCCAGAAATGAAATACATACACACACTGCGCCAGTACCAGTCCCAGGTACAAAGGCAACTGCAACCAGCGGGTGAGAAAAAGAAAACGTGCGATGTGGGGGATATTTTGTGAAGTGGCGGTCCTGGGTTTATCTTTTTGTTCCATACATTCCTACATAATTAAAAAAACGTCGCAAGAATAACATAGCGGCGGTTAAAAATATTGGGGGTTTTATCTGATTTTCGCCCTAGATTTAGGAGTGGTCCACGCAAATTTCAAGCGCCGTATCGAATAAACCTCTTCACTATTTTTTCCGGTTTACATAGCAGCCGGTAATTAATTTCAAATGTAAGAGTCATATATTGAGTTACTACAAAGAGCAATCCAAGTAAATAAGTTATTCAACCTCAGTCAATCCGGCTATCAGGGTTTCAGGCGCGATACCCTGCTCATGAGACCATGTTACCGCACCGAAAACGATACCTACCTGATTAAAGTAATGTATATGCACAATTCACGAAAAACACCGCGATCAAGATACGGTTTCATATCGAAAATTCCCTTGCGACCGTCCGCCACTTCCACATAAATACGATAATC
>JAAEXZ010000044.1 GCA_017879645.1 Nitrosomonas sp. | reverse complement strand
AAGCGCATGCCTGGCACATACTACTGGCGATGGCGTATAACTTGAAAAGACTCCCCAGACTCTTTGCCGATCGTCGAATAATTACGCAAACATAGGGATATTGTATCCTCTCAACCGGAAATAGCCGGTTGAGAGGAGTTATGCTTGGTTCGTGTGAAGACAATTGACCAAAAAATACCCGGTAACTTACAAATAAGTCGAAAATTACGCTCCCAAAAAGTTTGGGCGATTTTGCAAAGGTCTCGAGTTATAACTGAATCTGGCGTTTGGAAGGTCGAAAAATAGCGGTGTATTTGGTTGATTGGTTGTTGCCAAATAATATAAGCAACCGATGAGGAATACACCGCTATGAGTAAGAGTAACGTCATTAAGTTATCAGGGTTTAACGATACGCTGACCAGGTTCTGGGCAATGGACAAATGGCCATTGTTCGTAATGACTACTAACTTCGTTCGGTGCTGCTATCGCCTCATGTATATAAAACGCATTCTTTGGAAGTGGCACTGCCGCGGTTACATTTGAAGGGTATTTTAACTGGAAGATGGCCAGCGCTTTGGAAGTTCTGGCAGGTTGGGAGGCGAAAAGGCTATCTACCAGTACGATAGCCCGGCTGAAACAGTAGTGGACAGAGGATTACAGTTATTGGTGTGAAACGCGACTAGACAAGGATCGGTGTGGGCTTCTATTTGTGCGAATGGAACTTACAGTGGTCTCAGAACAGAGGATACGAAACTGTGCGCATTGGTCATCGCTGGTTGCAAGACCTCGAACGTGCTGAATGCAGCACCCTAATCGATCCAGCCCAAGGCGAAACAGGTCCTACACAAAATATGGCAGCAGGCTCACTATGTTTCCTAATTATTTATCAACTTGTGATTCCCCGTGGTCTTGCCACGGGGAATCACAAGTTCATTACCTAACAAAACCAACGGGTTGAAAACTTAAGTATAGTGGCACTTTATAAATCAATCTTACCCACTTCAGCTACAATTAGTCTTAATCGACAAAAACTCGGACTTTGAACTATGAGTTGGGTCACATCTTATTTATTGAATAAAAGTCGCAAAAAAAATATCCCCAATTTCTGTAGTTTCCTGTTGATAGCCCATATCGGCAATTCTTCATGCCATGCTTTTGAATTGGGCTACAAAAACGGACTAAAGATTAAGTCGGATGATGGTGCTTTTGAATTAGGCCTGAATGGCCGGGCTCACCTGGATGTGCATTCCATTTTTCCTGATGCGGCAAATGCAAACTATCCTGCCTTTGGCAGTCAGTTACTGAATCACAACGATCGGGATGGATTTAATTGGCGCAGAACTTATGCGACATTGACCGGAAAAATCCACAATATCAACTTCAAATTCGAGAATGACTTTGCCGTCAATGCAACCACCGCCTTTCCACACAGTCTGCGTGAAGCCTGGGTTGCGACGCAGCTGGGTCCAGGGCAGATAACAATTGGTCAATTCAAAGCATATCGAGGGCTTGAAGAATTAACCAGTTCCAACGAAATCACCCTGATGGAGCGACCATCTACATCTTCAACCGGACTATATAGTGGACGACAGTTCCTCACCGGTATCGGTTACCGTGGCATGATTGGAGAGAAACTAGGGTTTGGTGTGTATACCATGAGCCTGTCCCATTTTGGCTTGCCATTTTCAGGTATCAGTTACGGTGGACGGGCTGTCTGGCTACCATGGAATCAGCCAGGAAAAACACTGCATCTTGGCTTTTCCGTAAGTCGAGATACCGCCAACAAAGATTCCCTGTCAGCCAGAATCGTTGATATTTATGGTGGGCGCGAAGGTATAAACAAATCTTTGGGGATTGCAGGTGCCGCTTTGGGTTCACCCGTGCACAACAGTCAAACCACGTTTTCAGCCGAAGCCGCTTATGCGGTCAGATCGCTTACACTCCAGGGAGAATATGCCATTTCCCGATTGGATAATACGCATTTGTTACAAAATCAACTAAAAGATTCGCTGATTCAGGCCTTTTATGTACAAGCAAGCTGGTTTGTAACAGGAGAGGAAGCTGTTTATAAAAAAGACCGTTGGGCATTCGGCAAGCCACGTCCCAGCAATCCATGGGGTGCGATCGAACTCGTCGTGCGCTATGATCTCGCTGAAAATACCAGCCAAAACCTCCAGGCGAATCCCTGTAAAACAGGCACCTCGAAATGTCAAGTCGAAATCATGACATTTGGAGCCAATTGGTATCCCAATCCACATGTCCGATTCATGTTCAATTACTATCTTACTGAATCCATGATAGGCATAAACGACTCCAGCTCACTGACCCAAAAAGATAATCTTTCCGCATTCTCGTTCCGCACCCAGTTCAATTTTTAAGCGGTTTAAGCTCACCTACTGTGTGAGAGATCGCAGCGCTGTGAAGCAAACACAAAATCCATGCGGAAAAATTATTTCTCTATTGACAGGGCTTGCGGGATGGCAGCCTTGAGATAATAAAGCATTGACCAGATCGTCAGAACAGCTGCCAGATAAATGAGCCACGTGCCAACGAGCTGGGGCTCGAAATGCACCCCGATACGATCGTGATACAGCAATAGCGGGATGGCGATCATTTGTGAAGTAGTTTTGATCTTGCCCAGAAATGACACCGCCACACTCTTGGACTGGCCGATTTGTGCCATCCATTCACGTAAAGCGGATACCGTAATTTCCCGTCCAATAATGATCAATGCAATGGGTGCATCCAGTCGACCGAGATAAACCAGAACGATCAATGCTGCCGACACCATCAATTTGTCGGCCACCGGGTCCAGAAAAGCACCAAAAGCCGAGGATTGATTCAACACGCGCGCCAGGTAACCATCCAACCAATCGGTAATGGCTGCGCCAGCAAAAATCAACGTCGCGGCCAGATTCTTCTGGGGCGATGACAACCATTCCTCAGGCAGATAATAGATACCGACAAACAATGGAATGGCCAGTATGCGCAACCACGTCAACAAATTGGGAAGATTGTAAGGCATGATAGAAAATAAGGATTGATCGGACACCTACGCATTGCGGAATACCGTCAACACCGGGCTGTAATTAATGTAATTCTTTATAAATTTTTTCCGCCAGTTTGCGGCTGATACCTTCTGTTTGCTGTAATTCTTCGATGCTCGCGGTCAGAACCCCCTTCAGTCCACCAAAACGCCCCAGCAGCTTTTGTCTGCGCTTGGCTCCGACACCGCTGATATCCTCAAGACTGGAACTGGTTCTGGCCTTGCCGCGTCGACCACGGTGACCCTGTATGGCAAAACGATGCGCTTCATCACGAATCTGCTGGATCAGGTGCAAGGCAGCGTGCTCACTCGGCAATTGTAACGGCTTTTCCAGCAGCGGCGAAATCAGCTGCTCCAATCCTGGCTTACGTTCTTCGCCTTTCGCCACACCCACCAGATTAGCGTCATAAATTCCCAGCTCATACAAGGCTTCCTGTGCGGCTGTAACTTGCCCCTTGCCGCCATCGATCAGGATCAGATCCGGCAACTGCCCTTCCCCACTCACCACTTTCTGATAACGCCGGGACAAAGCTTCGCGCATGGCTGCGTAATCGTCTCCAGGTGTGATGCCTTCGATATTATATCGACGGTATTCGTTGTTGCGCATGGCAAAATGGTCATATACCACGCAAGATGCTACCGTCGCCTCACCCAGAGTATGACTGATATCGAAACATTCGATACGTTGCAAACCGGGCATGTTCAATACCTGCTGCAATGCCAGCAATCGTTTTTCCTGACTGGCTTGCCGACTAAGCTGCTGCTGCAGCGCCAGTCGTGCGTTCTCCGTGGCCATGTTGAGCCAGACACGCTTCTCACCGATGGGATTGAACTGGATGGTAATTTTATGTCCACACTGTTCGGTCAGCAATTGCTGCAATATTTCACGCTCGATACTCTCGCCAACGATAATGAGTGATGGTGCGCTCCGGTTCAGATAGTGCTGTGCCAAGAAGGCTTCCACTACATTACCGGCAGTGCAGTCATCGGCATTCTGGGGAAAGAAGCTCTTGTCCCCTAGATGCCTGCCTCCCCGAATCATGGCCAGATTAACGCAGACCCGGCCTGATCCGTCATTGTGCAGAGCGCAAGCAATGACATCGGCATCCAGCGCCTTGCCACTATCGACAAACTGCTTTTCACGAATTCGGCGCAAGGCCTGCATCTGATCGCGCAACAAGGCAGCCTGCTCGTATTCCATCCGCTCCGAAGCCTGTTGCATCTGCGTTTCGATACCTGCAATCACCTCGGTTTGCTTGCCTTGCAGAAACAATTCGGCATTTCGGACATCCATACGGTAATCCTGTGCGGAAATCTGGCCAATACAGGGACCGCTGCAACGTTTGATTTGATACAGCAAACACGGGCGCGTGCGGTTGCTGAATACACTGTCTTCACAGGTACGCAAGCGAAAGATTTTCTGCAATAAATGAATACTCTCGCGCACGATCCCGGCATTGGGATAGGGTCCGAAATACTGGTGCGTCTTGTCCAGAACACCACGATAAAAACCCAGCCTGGGAAAACCATGTCCGCTCAAAATCACATACGGGTAAGACTTGTCGTCACGAAAAATAATGTTGTAACGTGGCTTGAGGCTCTTGATGAGGTTGTTTTCGAGCAGCAACGCTTCGGCTTCCGAACGTGTCACCGTGGTTTCGATCTGGGTAATCTGCGACACCATGAGTTGGATACGCGGCCCCAGATTACTTTTCTGGAAATACGAAGACACCCGTTTTTTCAGACTAACGGCTTTACCAACGTAAATCACTTCCCCCTTGGCGTTGATCATGCGATACACGCCCGGCAGCAGGGGAAGGTTGGCGCAAAACTCCTTGGCGTTAAACCCGGAATCCGACAACGGACTTAATCCTCGCTACCCAGCAATTTTCCGGCAATAGCCCAGTTTTCATCAGGAATTTCGTCAAAACTGATATACGTATAGGATCGGGGTTTCTTGGCCACCCGCTCCAGGGTGTCGCACAACTCCGTGGCAATCTGCTGTTTCTGTTCACGTGTCAGGGTTCCGGCAACGCGGATGTTGACGTAAGGCATAGCATTTTCTCCTTGTTATGATGATGGATTCCGCAAATCTTTGACGATGTGCGTGAAGACCTGCTCAAACATTTCGGTTGTCAGGCGTTTGGTTTGCGTATTGTAGCGACTGCAGTGATAGCTGTCATAGAGTTTCAACCCGCTATCCGCGTTCAGTTCATGCACGGCGCCATGAGCAAAACGGTATAGGCCGGGCTTACGTTGCAGCGCCATCAATACAGCCTGGTGTGCCACGGTTCCCAGCGCCAGTATTGCCATTCCACCCGACTGGATGAATTCGTTCAATTCCGCTTCCAGAAACGTATTGCATTGCTTTATTTCCTGTAAAACAGGCTTGTTGTCTGGAGGCAGGCATTTCACGGCGTTGGTAATGCGACATCCCAGCAATTGCAAGTCATCCTGCGCCGAAACCGATTCGGCATGTGTCGCCAGACCAAATTTATGCAAAGTCTGATACAGTAGGATACCAGCGTAATCGCCGGTAAATGGCCTGCCAGTCCGATTGGCGCCATGCATACCGGGCGCCAGGCCGACGATCAGCAGCTTTGCCGTGCGATCACCAAAAGCCTCGACAGGTTGTGCATGATAATCCGGGTGGTGGTTCTTGATAGCTTGCAGGAAGGTCGCCAATCGCGGACATTGCCGGCACGCATGCAGATCGGTTAAGGCATTCACTTTTACTGAACAATCATGAGCAGGACTATACATCGGTGAGTATTATGAAAATAGAATTTTTCGGGTACTAGCAGGGCGTTGTGCTTGTAATCATGTGCATCGGTATCGAACCAATAAGCAAAATGGCTGCATTCACACCGTACTTCTGGATAGCAATAGTATTGTATTGGTCTTTTTTCCCCATGAATACGTTGGCACAAGATACAGCGGATAGTATCAAAAAATCACCGGCAGTCCTCTTGTCCGCTCCACAAGAAATCGAGGCTTTCATTGTAAAGTACTTCAAAGTCCCACAGGAACCCTTTGTCGATAGCCATGCGGAAAAAACCTTCCTGTATCGTGCACAAAAAGAAATTCGCAACCTGCTGGCCACCGAAGGCTATTTCTCACCGGCAATCACAGTCACACATCGGTCGGAAGAAGGTATCAGCAAACCTGAAATCACCATTGACCCGGGCAACCAAATTCGCGTGAGTGGCATCGATATTACTTTTCAGGGCGAAATCACGCAGCCATCGGAAAAATATCGCCAGCGTATCGACGACATCCGCACCGCTTGGCCATTGAAACCGGATGCGCCGTTTCGTTCCACGGATTGGGAACAAGCAAAAAATACCCTGCTATCACTGTTGACCCAGGAAGAATTTGCTGCGGCGAACATCGTCAACAGCCAGGCGCGCATTGATCCTGATCTGGCGCACGCGCACCTGACCATCGAGATCGATTCCGGACCGGTTTTTTATTTTGGCGCCATCCAGATCACTGGACTGGAACGTTACGCTTCCTCACTGATAACCGATCTAGCGCCGTTCAAAACCGGAGACCCTTACCGGCGAGAGTTACTGCACCGCTATCAGATGGCTCTCCAAAAATCGCCACAATTTGGCACCGTCTCGGTTAGCATCACGCCGGACATTGCTCAACACCGGGCCATACCAGTGCAGGTTACGCTTGCCGAAGCGAAATCACAGCGTTTTGCTTTTGGTGCCGGTTACAGCTCGAACAATGGTGCTCGCGGGGAAGTGAATTACCGCAATTACAATTTTCTGGATCGCGCCTGGAATCTGACCAGCATGTTGCGGCTGGAACAAAAGCGGCAAACCTTTTTTGCCGGTATCGACACCCTGCCGGACCAGAACAATATCAATCATTCGCTCATTGCCAGCCTGCAAATGACGGATATCGAGAACCTGAAAACTACCGAACAAAAAATAGGCTTCAACCGCAATTACCAGACACCCGAGGTACAAATGCAATGGGGGTTGAACTGGCAACGTGAAAACAAGCAGCCTGCTGGTGCCCTGCATCAGATCAACGAAGCACTGACGCTGGACTGGCGCTGGCGCCGGCAGATCATCGATAATCCGGTTAACATCCGCCGCGGCCATGTTTCGGAGATTCGGTTTGGCGGAGGCAGCCAGCAGTTGTTTTCCACCCAGGATTTCATCCGGACTTATGCCCGGCACCAGAGTTGGTGGCCAGTCGGTGCACGCGATGTGTTCTATGTTCGCGCCGAAATCGGCTACACCTTGGCACCATCGCGTTTCGGCATTCCACAGGAGTACCTGTTTCGTGCCGGTGGTATTCAATCCATCCGGGGTTACGATTTTAAAAGTATTGGTGTACAGGAAGGCAATGCCACGGTAGGCGGACGCGTCATGCTTACCGGTACAGCCGAATATACGCACTGGCTGACCCAGCAGTGGGGTGCTGCCGCTTTTGCCGATATTGGCAGTGCCGCCGATAGCTGGCACACCCTGCATCCTTTTTTGGGTTACGGTAGCGGCATCCGCTGGCGCAGCCCTGCCGGTCCGGTTGCACTCGATCTGGCACGATCTCACGAAACCGGCACCTTGCGTATCCATTTCTCCATGGCTGTCGCTTTCTGAATCCAATTCCCATGTCGATGACACCGTCCCCTACCCCGGAAGCACGTCAGCCTGCAAACCCAGTCAGGAAATCGCCATGGCTGTCCGGCATGATCGGTGTTATCAGCTTTGTATTGCTATCCATCGTACTGTCGGTTTATTGGCTATTCCTCACCTCCTCCGGCCTGCATTGGCTGCTAATGCAAACCAGTCAGTTCAGCGGCGACACGATCCGCTTCTCCGGCATACACGGCACACTGCATTCAATACATGTCGAGCGCATCGACATCGATCAGCAAGCTTTTTCCGGAACACTGCTGGATACACGACTGACTTGGCAACCGCAAAAGCTGTTATCGCAACAAATCAGCATCGATCACATTACCATTGCGTCCATACAAACCAAGCCAACCCCGCCAACCCCGCCTTCTCCATCCCCCCCAACATTGCCAGATAATCTGCAATGGCCGGTAGCCGTATCGATTCCGTCCCTGCACATCGGTTCGATACACCATGCTGCACCCAATAACGATTCGCCCTACATGATTTCGCAGGTCGAACTGTCTCTCAGCAGCGATGGCTTGCACCATCAGCTGAGCCGGTTAGATTTTCATACGCCTTGGGGGCAAGCGACAGCCAGGGCAAACTTGCACGGTCAGGCGCCGTTCCAGTTGACCGCACAACTTGAGTGGCGCGATGAGCGTCACTGGGGTGATGCCATAACCGAAATCAGCGGCGATTTGTCGCAACTCTCCATCCAAAGCCATGCTGCGCAGACTTCCCGTAAACGGGATTTGACTCTGCTCGTGCAACCCTTTGCAGCCAATCCAATCCAGCAGCTTCAGGCCACACTCGACGGACTGAATCCGGCCCATTTTCTTCAAGATTTACCCGACGCCCGTTTATCCATTGATGCCAACCTGCTGCAAAATGATGATGGCATACTGTCCGGCCCATTGCGGATCAAGAATTCCATCGCCGCATCCTTTGACGAGGGCGGCATTCCTTTTACCGGATTGGAAGCGGATACCGCCATTACACCACAGCAGGTATCATTGCAAAACATACGCCTGCAGCTTGCAAAAATGCTCGTTGCCGAAGGCAATTTAACTTGGCAACTGCACAACCTGACCGGCCAAAGTCATATCGAGATCAAGCAACTGGATCCGCAATCCATCGATAAGCGTCTGAAAGCGGCAAACTTGTCAGGATCAGTCGATTTACAGGGTGATCTGCAACGGCAATCTGCCCAGATTCATCTGAAAGACAAAAATCTGCGCTTGCAGGCATCGCTTTTGCGAACCCCGGAACAGATCGCTTTGCAGCCGTTCATTCTGCAGCACAACCAGTCCCGACTTACCGCCCAAGCCAAATGGGTATCGACTAATGATCAACCATTCGAGTTGTCTGGCAAGCTGGAGCGCTTCAATGTGGCGCACTTCCTGCAAGGCCCGGAAACCAGCCTCAGCGCATCCTTCGAAGCATCCGGTACATCGACACCACACATTTCGGGCATTGTCGATTACCAGATTCAAAAGAGCCAATGGGCACGGTCACCAATGCACGGCTCGGGTCATGTCGCATTCAATACGCTTCAGCAATGGCGAGGCCAGGCTCAGCTTCACATTGGCAACAATCATATTCATGCCAGTGGCGATTTGGGCCCATCCAAGGATTGGCTGGAGCTGACTTTCGATGCGCCCACGCTCGCACAATTAGGGTTGGGATTGGCGGGTGATTTGCACGGACGGATCAAATGGCATGACAGTCAACGGTCGTGGCCCGATACGGAAATCCGGTTGCACAGCAAACAACTGGATTTACCCGGTCAACACCGATTTTCCGGTCTTTTCGTCACAGGCCAATTACAGCGCGATGCCTTGGCATGGCATGCCAACCTGGATAGCTATCGCGATCACGAACAGATTCGTTTGCGACAGCTAGCGATCGATGCCACTGGCACACCATCGGCACATGATATGCAGGTCAAAGCACAACTCGCCGAAACGACAAAACTGCGTCTGCATGCCAGCGGAAGCGTAGCAGGTCAATCTGCATCATCAGCACTGCGCTGGGATGGACAACTGACGGAATTATCGTTCACCGGCGATCTGCCCGTTCGCTTGCAGTCACCAGTGGCATTATCCGTGCAGAAACAATCGATAACGCTGGGTCCCGCCAGGTTTGCCCTGTCCGATGGTTATCTTGCGATTGAACAATTGCAATGGACACCGAAGGACTGGAAGACGCGCGGACATTTTTCCGGCGTCGCCATTCATCCCGGCTCCCTTGAAGCCTCACAGCAATCCGCTGTGCATCTGGGTGGACGGTGGGACTGGGTATCGCATGCCCGGCTGGAAGGACACTTGCATATCCAGCGTGAACAGGGCGATTGGTTTTTACCAGGAGAGATTCCCCAGGCTATCGGACTTAAAACCTTGCAACTCAAGGTCGATGCTCTCGACAACAAATTGACCAGTTCGGTGGACTTGTCAAGTGAGACCATGGGCACGATACAAGCCCGTGCCACACTCCCCCTGCAATCCACATCCGCCGGATGGTCCATCTCCTCCGCTACACCTATCAGTGGCGCAATTCAGGCCCGGATCACCAATCTGAAATGGCTCGATGAACTGCTGGGAGAAAGCATGAATGCCGATGGTAGCGTACAGATCCAGACCGATGTACATGGTACCTGGAAGCAACCGGTCTTTTCCGGCACGGCAACGGGCCAGAACCTCAGTTTGCTGCATCTGGACCACGGCATTGATCTGCAACAGGGGAATCTGGTTGCGCATTTCGATGATTCCAATCTGGTCATCGATCATTTGCGCTTCAACAGTCCGCTGTCTGCGCCTGCCGAAACCCGTTGGTTCAAGGATCTCAAACTGGATCAGGATACCGGAAAACTCAATATTTCTGGCAACATCAATCTGATGGGACAGGACAGTCTGGTGGATTTCCAGTTACATCGACTGCCACTGGCGCATAAAACCGATTACTGGATCATTGCTTCCGGCTCCGGTCAGGCCCAATGGCATTCAAACCAACTGAGTCTGCTGGGAAAGCTGCGTGCCGATGCCGGTTTGTTGCTGCAACCGCCACAAGATCGCCCCGAACTGTCCGACGATATTGTGCTGGTTACCCAATCGTCGGCGCCGACGCAATCCAAACTAGGACTGTTACTCGACATGCAACTGGATATGGGAGATAGCTTCTATATTCGGGCTTCCGGTCTCGAGGGACGACTGGCCGGGCAACTCCGTGTACAGAACACAGCCCGAAACAAACTGCAACTGAATGGCTCGATCACGGCTCAGGATACGACATTCAAGGCTTATGGTCAGGATCTGACAGTCAAACGCGGTATCGTGAGTTTTCAGGGCCCCCTGGACAATCCGGAGCTAAATGTACTGGCCTTGCGCGAAGGTCTGCAAGTGGAAGCTGGCGTCGAAATCATGGGATCGGTGCGTCATCCGCAAGTCAAACTGGTATCGACTCCCAATGTGCCGGATACTGAGAAACTGTCCTGGATCGTTCTGGGTCGAAAACCCGACACCAGCGGACTGGATGTCACAACACTGGTATCAGCGGCCGGTTCGATACTGGGCGGTCAAACCGGATCCGGTATCACGGATCAGATCACCCGCACGCTCGGCGTGGATGAAATCACCTTCAGGCAAGCCGGTGTCGGCAGTTCCTTGAGCGGACAGATCGGTGTCGTTGGCAAGCGCCTCTCCTCACGCGCCTATTTGAGCTATGAGCGCAGTCTGGCCACCACCACGATGGGCATCACCAAACTCACTTACAACCTTACACCCCGCATCACGGTAGTCACACAAGCCGGCGAGGACAATGCAGCAGATCTGTTTTATACGTTTCAGTTTGACTAGCTGCAAAGGAATGAATTATGTGGAGTGAAGCACGCAGAAACAAGGTGTTCTGCGTGCTGGTGAAACCATCCTGACAATCAGGGTTTGGCAGCAGCCGGTTCTTCTTTTTTCTCGCCTTCGGCTGCAGGTGCGGCCGTTGGCGCGGTTTTCTCGGTATTACCATCATCAGCCAGCTTGCTACCTACATAGCTGCCAACGGCTCCGCCAACCAAGGCGGGCATGACTGACTGCAGCATAGATGGACTCTGTGCTGCGGGTGCGGGAGCAGCAGCATTCGCGGCTGGAGCAGCGGCACCGGAATTGGCTGGCGCAGCAGTATTAGCACTGGCGGGTTGGGATGATGAAGTTGAAGCAGGCGCATCCGCTTTCTTCTGAGGTGCAGCGGCAGCAGGTTTCGAACTGGATGACCCTTTCGAAACGCTACTTTTACCCCCTTTTGCATACACATTACCTACAGTAAACAGTACCGAAACCAAAATGATACATAAAACTTTATTCATATTGTTATGACCCGTAAAAAAACAAAATTTATTAATCAAACTATTACATTATTATCAATACACCAAGATAACGCTTTCAGACAGCATAAAAAAACCTAACAGCCTGTCAGGCAATGAATGATCAACGACTGCGAGACTCATTACATGTCAGCTTGCACTGGCCTGAGCCCCCTCAATTCTTATAGTGCGCCTGGCATTTTGAAAATATTTTCTGACCCTGTCAATAAACAGAAAGTTCGGAAACCGGATAACTTTGAATCTCGAACGATGAATCCGGGTTTATCCAGAGAAGCTCGGCACTCGTACCTGACAACAACCAGACTGCAACAAGGTCTAACTCAATAAATACAGTAAGTACAGCCCTGCCCCTAGCTCTTATCGCGATTGGACCAGTGCCGAAGCTTGCCATCCTTGTCGAAATACAGATAGATGGCCGTCGCTTCTCCCAACAAATCGGTGATATTGAGCACAGAATCGGGTCCGAATGCCGTAATGTTGTATTCCCAGATATCTCCCCCCGGATTCTTGCGCGTTCCCGAACACCACTTGCAGGGCAGCCCCCAAGACGCAATGACTTCATTTTGCGTCATACCTTGCAGCAAATCCTTGCGATCGATGGCGCGACGCACTTCCTCGGTTAATGCCGTATCAGCCATGACAGACCGGCGAATTTCGAGTTCACGCGTAGCCCCACATCCTTGCATTAATCCTGCCAAGGCAATGAACACAATCACAAATTTGTTTGACATAAACATTCAGCCGGAAGATTTATAACGCGAAACAACAGATTCTGTCGACAGACAGGATGGAAAGACTATCACAAAAATGCTGGCTGTGAGCGTATCGGATGCTGCTATTAAGACATAAACATGTCTTCACTTCCCTAATGCAGGATCGTCGTGCAAATTTAAAACCGCCAGGAATTTGAAAACATCACCGTGATCATATCCGGTCGTGTTGATTCAATTCCCAGTATTTCAGTATCGAATCAATGGTCATGCCGTATCGATCGGCGCCCATGGGTTTGGTAATAAAACTATTGGCATGCTTGATGACTGCTTGTTGAATGTCCTTACTGGCGGCCGATGTGGTGAAGACGACGACGGGAATCCGGGTCAGGTATTCATCATTCTTGATCGTGGCCAGAATTTCATGACCGTCGTATTTGGGTAATTTGAGGTCAAGCAGGCAAAGCCAAGGTAGTGGATACTCACCGCTACGAAGTGATGCGAGATATTGCATCGCCGAACCGCCATCGGGGAGATGGATGGTATTGATATCCTGTCGATACTCGGCGATATAAAACATGGCCAATTCGGCATGCTCGTAACTGTCCTCGATCAACAGCAGATTTCGACGCTGATGGGTCATGCTAGCTTACCTCCGCGGTTTTGGGTTGTGGAAATCGCAACCAGAAACACGCCCCTTGACCAGGTTCCGATTCCACCCAGATATCACCGCCATGAATTTTCATCACTTTCTTGACGATCGCCAGACCAATTCCCGAACCTTCAGCATGATTATCCAGTCGATAAAACAATCCAAATATTTTTTGCTGAAAGGCTGGCTCGATTCCAGGTCCGTTATCCCTGCAAAATATCAGGAAATGATCGTAATGCGTAATCGCTCCAATTTCAAGCCACGCTCCCTGTTCTTCATTCAGTGCATACTTGACGGCATTCGTCAGGATATTTTCGAACAATTGCAGGATACGGCTTTCATTGCCATGAATAACCGGTAAATTGGGATGAATGCGCAATGTAAAACCGATTCGATTCAGGTTTTCTTCATGCGTCTGGGCAAATTGGTACAAAAGCGCATTCATGTCGATTCGTTTGTAATCGAGATCAATCCGACCTACCCGGCTGAAATCCAGTAAGTCGCTGATCAGTTGTTCCATGCGCGCAATGGACAGCGTGATCTTGTCCAGTCTGCTCACGGCCTGCTCATATTGTCCCTGATCGGCCAGTTTGCGCATGATACTGACAAACCCCATGCTGGTCACCAAAGGCGATTTAAGGTCGTGTGACACCGTATGGATGACTTGCTCCAGTTCCTCGTTGGTATGCTCAAGCGTTTTATGGCTGCTTTCCAGAGCATGGGTTAATCGCATGGATTCCTGCAGCAAACATTCGGTCTCCATGTTCTTCTTCCTGAAACTGGTGGCGGCATGCATCAATTGACCGATTTCATCATTCACTGGATAGTCCGGAATACTCGCTTGACTCGAGCCTTCGGTCAAAGCACGAAAAGTATGGGCCAAGCGCACAATGGGCAAAGCGATGCTACGCCGGATGCTATCCGTGATCAAGGTCATGATCACCAGCAACGCGGTACAGCACACCATCAACATCCACAGTATTTCCTTAACATGTGCAGAAATCGCCTGTTCCCTGGCTGTCATTTCCTCTGCCACAAAAGTGGAAAGTTTCTTGGATTGATAGAGAATCTCATAAGCCTCGGCTGCCATCACGACATTGATCAGATAAAGATAGCCTCTTGTTCTCTGCACTACTTCATTAAAGCTTTTCCGGTACCGCTCCAGCCCGTCTATGGCTTCCTTGATCAGATTCTGCTGAACATGATTTTGCTGGCCGATATTTTCCAGAATCGCAATAGCTTCATTCAATTGCTCCTTTGCTGCAATCACGTAGCTCGAATCCAGAATATCCAGATAACGGTAAAGGTTTCGTTCTGCGGATAATAATCGGTTGAGTATGCTTTCAAACTGCCAGTGCACGTCACTGGACTGACCGAACTGAATCGTCAGATTGCGAATCAATGTTTCGATGGTGGACGCGTGGTGATGGAAGTCGTTTCTGATCAAATATTGCTGGGTGTCACGCTGTTTCTTGACCTGTAAGAAAACTGCATAGTAATTTTTCAGGTGGGGCCGGATTGTATCCAGAAGAGCCTGAATTTTCGGTGGATTAACCTGCAAATCGGCATCCAGCTGTTTCAGCAGATTTTCATAGCCTGTCATGACTTGATCGGCTGCCGAAGCATGTCCCTGATAGGTGTATATCATGGCTTGCCGGTGAATATCGATAATTTGCCCCGTCAATAACAAGTCGATATGAAATTTCTGGCTGGAGGAAACATAACTGCGGTAATCGTTACTGATACTCGAGAAAGCAACCGCGGCCAGAATAACAATGACGACGGATACCGAGCCAGCAAGTATGTAGCCAATATTGATGCGTTGCTGTAATTTGAAATGATTGATCAGGAATTGGGTCAAGTTCACATCCTCATGACAACAGAAATTCATTCCATTTCAATAAACTGTATTCATGGTTATCCATTACGGTATTCCATATCGCCACGTTCTCGAAACGCTTGGCATACGATCCCCCAGTCCGGACTTCCCCTGGATGCACGACTGCCGCCCCATTGATTTCTTTCAGCGCTTCTTGTGCTGGTTCGCCAGCGTACCAATAATCCCACTCCGAATCCGACATGAACTGCCGCGACCTTTCAGGATTGGAAATGTAATAACCCTGTCTGGCAATGAATGCACCCGGCCAGCCTGACAACCACCAGTTCATGAAAGCATAAGCAGCGTCCTTGCGCTCATCGTGACATTCACGCGACAAACACATTACACCATGCCATGCACGATAGCCTTCTCTGGGTGCAGCATAGATACAGGGAATTCCTTGACTAATCAATTGCCTGACTGCCGGTGAAAACATGCTGCCGATGATTACTTCACCAGAGGCCATCAATTCAACGGAATGAGGCACAGACGTCCAGACACCCCGGAAATGCCCGCGTCTTTTTTTGGCTACAACAATCTCGAACAGGGCATCGATCTCGTCCCGAGTCATGCTACTGATATCCTTGAACGCCATCAAACCTTGCGCCTGAACCGCCAGGGCCAAGTCAAAAATACCGATGGTGGGCGCATTGACGATGGCTACCTTGCCTGCATATCGATCATCCAGTAACCAACTCCAGCTTTCGGTTTCGTAGGGAATTCCCTTAGGAATCACACCCGAGTTGTAGCCAAACGAATCGGTATTGTGAACATAAGGTAAGAAACTGACCCACTGCGTGGCTTGGGGTCCCAGCGAGCCATCCGCCTGGATATAAAGAAGCTTATGAGGTGCATCGCCTTGTCCGATCGGCGCATGCTCAGTCAATCGCCCCAATTTACTGAGGTTGTTGATTTCCTGCCAGTATTTCAGTTTTTTGATTTCAAGTGGTTGAATCGCATCGGCCATCTTCAGTATCTTGATACTATCTGACCATTGTTCATAAATATCAAAGCTGCCGGGGTTGGTTGACGCCTTGAAAAGCACTTCTGCATCCCCGCCCGGATAAAATTCGATATGAATCCCGAGATCGTGCTCCGCACGCTGGCGAATCGTCTCTTGTAAGGTGACATGTGTACCCAGAACCCGGATGGTAGGCTTGCGGTTATAAGCCTTTATGATGGCCGGAAACGCCAGCGACGATGAAGTCGCCGCAACCAAGGCTCCACTTTTGATTAAGAACGAGCGTCGATCCATCCTTGTTCCAAACGATGTTGATTCAGGAGTATCTCTACTGAACACCGAACGACTCAATCGATACATTGACATCCGATACAACGTATTTCAGGACATCGATCACGTTAAAAGTCATTGATTCAAGTACGCATCATAATGCCTAACTACCGAGTCAAAAACTGGATTAAGCCCGCATTCTCAAGGTAGTTTTAAAGATTGGATTACACACGGCAATGTTAAGCCTATGCAAATTGGCTTGTGCTGCTATAATTTTTTACATCTTCCGTATAAACCTTTTCAAAAAAATCCACATGCCAGCAAAACTTAATCTTTCGTCACACAAGACTCAATTTGCCATGTTACTGGGTGTGTTTGTATCCATTTTTATTATCTTTGGCGCCTTCTATCAGGCCAGTACACAAGGCGATTCGTCAGATACCTATCCCAAAGGGTTCCGGGGTGGTGCCTGTACCATAGAATCCGAAAAGTTGACCATCGGCTATTCGGGTTATTACTTACCCGATGACTATAAAGTTCCCGAGGATACCATCCGGTCACCGCACATACCCGTAGAATGCGGCAAATTACCTGCACCGGGCACCTTGCATATCACCATTGACCTACTTTACCCCGAAACGATCCGAAATATTGCCATTGCCTTACGTTTGGTCAAAATCGAATTGCAAGGAGAAAAAGAAACTGAGCAGCAAGTCATGGTCATACCCGCACAGCAACATCCATCCGGCGTCATCTCGCAAATTCTAGAAATGAATGAAACCGGAAAATACATCCTGTATCTGGAAGATGAAAATGACAGGAAAACGGGCCTGCAAGTGAAAGTTCCGATCAAGGTGGGTTTTGACTGGAGAGATCATTTCAGGAAAGCATTTTCAACTTTCATGAAAAAAGATTGAATGTAATCCCTAATATCGAAGTATGGTGGGATATCCAGTTAAAATTGAATCACTTACAAAATTTTTCTAATTCTTTTTTTTTGGGTGCCGTTAATTAATTTGTAAAAAATAAGGAGAGTATTATGGATGTAGCGGCCATAGCCAGTTTGGCAACGATGATGTCCGAGAATAGTACCCGTGAGGCTGTGAGTATGGCTGTCCTCAAGAAAGCCATGGATATCGACGCAGCAGGTTCGCTGGCTTTGATTGAAGCGATACCCGATACACAACCTGCACAATATCTACCAGCACATCTAGGAAAAAATATAAATACTACTGCTTAATTTTTACATTTCTCCGTTCACAACAGCGCTACTTTTGTAGCGCTGTTTTTTTACTGACTTTCCAAGTTGACCCAGAATCTGGGACCTCTAAAGCATTCACAGTTTCATTCCCCACAAGATTTATATCAATGATTTCCATATCCCCAACAATTCGTTAGAATTTTTAAACATTTTGTTTTTTTGTACAACCTTCCAAACGAAATGGAATGTTGCTGGTAATACTCGGCTCGGTGCTTCTGGCAAGGTAACTGGAAATGGATTTGTAAAACTAATTTTTCTCCAACTTGAAAAATGATTAGCGAAGAAAATTTTAATCTGACCGACTTTGATTCAGCCACTACCGAGCACATCCGGCTTCAACTGCTCAGTCGAACGGCTGCGACGGGTGACTGGTTACTCTGCTTGCGGACAAATGCCGTGACGTGGTCAGCCTATCTCTACGAGTTTTATGAATTGAGTACCGGATTCGACTGCGCAACATTATTTGATACCACTACCCTTTATCAAGAACCAGAAAAGCAAAAAATGTTGACACTGATCAGGCAGGTTGCTGCCACCAACATACAATGCAGTGAAGTGTTCAAGATCGTCATGAAGGATGGTCGAATCAAGTGGCACACTACGATGATCTCCCCCGTTACCGATAAATATGGAAAGGTGGTCGGTTTGTATGGCGTGTTGCAAAACATCACGCAAAAAAAACAAATCGAAGAAAAAAAATCCAAAGAGCATTTTATTTACGACTATATTCTGGATAAGCTGCCAACCGAACTGGTCGTACTGGATAAAGCCGGTCGTTATATTTTTGCCAATGATGCAGCCGTCAAGAGCAAGGAGCGACGGGGAATCCGAATCGGAAAGAAACAGGTTTCCAATAATGACCTTGAAAACTGGATTCCCGTCTCTGAATCAAAACGCTCAGAAATCCTGAAGCACTGCATGATTGAAAAAAAATCAGTGACTTTCGAGGAGAAACTCATCGATACGGATGGTACCGAAAGAACTTACATGCGCAACATATACCCACTGCCCAACGAGAAGGAAGATACGGAATTCCTGGTCAGTTATGGCGTGGATATCACTGCCAGCAAAAAAAGCGAACTGGAATTGCAGCGCATGGCCATTGTTGCCGAGAAAACAAATGGGATTGTCATGATTACTGATCATGCCCAAAAAATCATTTGGATCAATGACAGTTTCGAGAGAATTCTGGGTTATAGCTTGGAAGAAGTGATCGGCTATGATCCTGCAGATTTTCTGCAAGGCCCCGAAACATCCCCTGAAACCATTCAGGAAATCGCCTGCTCGTTGCAAAAAACGGGTACTTTTTCTGGTGAGATTCTGAATTACACCAAGAATGGCAATAAAATCTGGCTTTATCTCGATATCGCTGCGGTTTACGATGACTCAGGCAAACTGATTAATTATGTGGCGGTCGAAAACGATATTACCCTGATCAAAATGGCCGAACAGCGGCACCAAAAAGCCATGGAAAAGGAACGTGAGTTGAATCGTTTCAAAACGCAATTTGTCAGCCTGGCTTCGCATCAGTTTCGTACCCCTTTAGCTACTATTCGCACGAGCATGGATCTACTGGAATTAAAAATGGAATCGAGTCGACAAGATCCATCTTTCGTTGAGCTTTTCCAGAGACATAAAGGAGTGATGGCAGAGGAAACGACCCGCATGACTGAGCTAATGGAAAATATACTGGATATTGGACGTATTGATGAAGGCAAAATCGAGCTATTCAAAAAACAGCTGCCTTTTAAGAAATTCATGGATGAATTCGTCAAGGCCAATATTGAACCAAGTGGACAGCAAAGGCAGCTCGACTATCATTTCAATACGGTTGATCGAATCATTGATATCGATGAGATTCTATTACGTAATGTCTTGCGCAATATTGTATCCAATGCGTTCAAATACTCGGAAGGCAAGCAACCACCGGAATTGACAGTCACTCTGCAGGGAAATGCCTATATTATCAGCGTCAAGGACTTTGGCATTGGCATTCCCGAGCATGATCAGCCTTTTCTATTTCAATCTTTTTATCGAGCTTCCAATGCAAAAATTATCCCGGGTAGTGGGCTCGGTTTGATGATAGCCAGAAAGCTGATAGTCATTCACGGCGGTAAGATAAATTTTGAAAGCAAGGCAGGGTTTGGCTGCACCGTAACCGTGCAGTTACCTTTCTAAAAAAATAAACATGGATAACCCATTGATATTGATCATAGAGGATGAAAAATCCTTACGCGAAAATATCTGCGCCATTATTGCGCATTACGGTTTTCGGGTTATCTGTGCACCCAATGGAGAAGAAGGCGTCAGAATGGCAGTGGAATGCCTGCCGCAGCTCATTATCTGCGACATCATGCTACCCGGTATCGATGGCTTTGAAGTATTCAACAAAATAAAGAAACTATCGCCCCCCACTCCGGCTGCTTTCATTTTTCTTACTGCCAAATCAACACGCAATGACGCTCGAACAGGTATGGATATGGGGGCCGACGATTATCTGACCAAACCCTTTACGCGAGTGGAATTAATCAACAGTATCAAAGCCCGGCTGGACAAACTATCCAAAATCACCGCCCATCAACAGAACACGGATGCCATCCCGGAAACGATGTTGAGCAAACTGTCATTGCTGACCAAGGCAGAACGCAAAGTTTTGAGTGCCATTTCCGAGGGATTTACCACACCCCAAATTGCGCAAAGACTCTTTCTTAGCAAGAAAACAATAGAGAATCATCGTGTTAATATCTCAAGAAAACTCAATCTCAGTGGCCCAAACAGCTTGCTCAATTTTGCATTGCGTCTAAAGCCTCAAGATTCTGGCTTGCAACTTCCGGATAACCTAGTCTCAACGACACCAGACTGACACCTCAAAATCTTGTATTTGGCCTCCAGTACAGTGTTTTTGCGCTTTAACTTCCAAACTGTATCTCAATCCGAAAAATGAGTGGATCCATTCATTGTAAAAATATTCGGCTCAGCTATTCTTAAGTGCGTAAAAAAGAAATACTCAATCTTGATACCAATCGTCAAATTGGGTGATTCAAAAAACGCGCAACTTAACTTTATTAATGGAGGACTATATGGCAACAACATATGGGACGACGAGCGCGAGTACAAGCGCTGGCTACGACATGTCGCTGTGGTACGACTCGAAGTATTACAAGCTGGGCATGGGCACGATGCTGCTGGTAGCGATATTCTGGATTTGGTATCAAAGGACATTTGCGTATTCACACGGGATGGACTCGATGGAACCGGAATTTGACAAGGTATGGATGGGACTGTGGCGAGTTCACATGACG
>JAAEXZ010000139.1 GCA_017879645.1 Nitrosomonas sp. | reverse complement strand
GCTATCTGTGGCGATGGAGACCTGATGGAAGGCGTAGGATCAGAAGCAGC
This sequence comes from Nitrosomonas sp., assembly GCA_017879645.1. Taxonomy (GTDB): domain Bacteria; phylum Pseudomonadota; class Gammaproteobacteria; order Burkholderiales; family Nitrosomonadaceae; genus Nitrosomonas. Next base: position 4,435 of record JAAEXZ010000139.1, on the reverse strand, counting down.
TTCGTTGGCTGGCCATCTTGGCCTTGATAATCTTTGCTGGATCTACGATAACAATCACATCACCATCGAAGGCAGCACACGGCTTACGTTCACCGAGGATGTGGCGACGCGGTTCCTCAGTTATCATTGGAACGTCCTGCGCTTGGGCGATGCCAACGACATCGAACAAATCGATCATGCGCTGAAGGTATTTCGCAAAACCGAAGGCCGGCCCACACTCATCATCCTCGACAGTCACATCGGTTACGGTTCACCGCATCGGCAGGATACTGCCATGGCTCACGGAGAACCGCTCGGTCCAGATGAAGTTCGCGCTGTCAAACGCGCCTACGGCTGGCTTGAAGATGCGCAATTTCTGGTACCGGAAGGAGTACGCGAGCACTTTGCCAACGGCATAGGCATTCGCGGCGCGACGGCACGTCGTGCGTGGATAAATCTGTTCGCTGCTTATCGTATTCAATATTCTGATCTCACCATTGAAATCGAACAGATGCAGCAGCGCGAATTGCCATTAGAGTGGGATCGCAATTTACCGGTGTTTCCCGTAGATCCCAATGGGTTGTCGGGACGGGAAGTCTCCGGCAAAGTACTGAATGTGTTGGCGCAGAACATTCCTTGGCTACTCGGCGGTTCTGCGGATCTCGGCTCGTCGAACAAAACTTTGCTAACCTATCCGGATGCGGGAGATATTCAAGCCAGTACGCCAGGAGGAAAAAACCTGCACTTTGGCATCCGTGAACATGCCATGGGCGCGATCGTAAACGGTTTGTCGCTATCCAAGCTGCGGCCTTACGGCGCTACCTTCTTTGTTTTCAGCGACTACGCGCGACCCGCGATTCGCTTGTCGGCTTTGATGGAATTGCCGGTTATCTTTGTATTCACTCATGACGCCATGGGCGACGGGGAAGATGGCCCGACGCATCAACCGATCGAGCATCTTGCCTCTTTGCGCGCCATTCCTGGTCTGACGTTGTTACGTCCCGGCGATGCCAACGAAGTGGTCGAGGCATACCGTGTCATCATGCAGTTGCGTCACCGTCCGGCGGCCTTGGTATTGTCGCGCCAAGCACTGCCGACACTGGATCGCAGTAAATATGCACAAGCTTCCGGAGCGACTTATGGGGCGTATGTATTGGCAGATGCGCCGGGCGGCAAGCCTGAAATAATACTGATTGCAACCGGCAGCGAGGTTAGTTTTGCTGTACAGGCTCACGAAAAACTTATCGATGAAGGCATCTGCTCTCGTGTAGTCTCCATGCCGTCATGGGATATCTTCGAACATCAAACCCAGGAATATCGCAACAGTGTATTGCCTCCAGCCGTTAAGGTGCGGATTGCGATTGAGCAAGCATCCACCTTTGGTTGGGAACGCTATGTGGGCGATAGCGGTCGCATTATCGGCATGCACACTTTTGGCGCTTCGGCTCCGCTAAAGGAATTGCAGAGAAAATTTGGCTTTGAGCCGGAACGACTGGTGATGACAGTGAAAGAAATGCTGGGAAAGGCATAGTAAAACTCGGTGTCCGATAGTATCTTGAAAATAACTACTTTTGAGTTGCTCTAGCAGATTGAGTGCCGCGCGGCTCGTGTAGTCAATTAATCAGCGTTTCCTTAAGTTATTGTTCATTTTTATAAATGATAAAGACTGCATTGATTATTTGTTTTCTTGTTATGAGTATGCCAGTTTCTCAAAGTGCAAAATAGTCAATGGCTGATTTTGTAGTTGCTCATCTAGAGTATTCTCCCGGATACTGTAAACAATGCTAGCAATTCTTATAAATCAGTGCTCCTCTTAATTTTTTGCTAGACTGATTTTCTGGCGAGCTGCACAAGGAATTCTATGCAAGCACCCCGAGCTACTTTCTCCCATCCAACCTGGGCTCACGCCGGCAAAGATATGGTCGGCACCAGCCTTGGATCTTCACGTCTGTGGTTTACTGTCGCAGAAGGTATCGTTACCGAAATTTACTATCCGCGGATCGATATTCCTCAAATCAAGGATCTTGGTTTTATCATTGCTGATGATCTAGGATTCTGGGCAGAGCTTCGCCGTCTTGGCGATTACCAAATCAACCCACCAAAACCTTACATACCTGCCGCTGAGATTGTACACCGGCATCCACGTTTTATTTTTACTCTGCAAATTTGCCCGTCGCAGCGGCAAGATGTACTGCTGCTGCGTTACAAGTTGGAAGGAGATGCGAGCTTGCGTCCTTATGCGCTTTTATCGGCTCGCCTAGGCGGTGACGCGGAAAATAATTTAGCTGCCGTTGGTGAACACAACGGACGCAAAGTTCTGTGGGCGGAACAGGGACCTTTTAGTTTGGCGCTCATGGCAAGAGGAGAAGCGGGTATCGATGCTTGGGGGCGTTGTTCAGTCGGCTGCACTGGCGAGAGCGATGGCTGGCAGGATTTCAACCGAAACGGACGCATGACATGGGAATATGACAGCGCTGGACCAGGCGCTGTTGCGCTGATGGGCGAATTACCAAACCAGGCGACACTTGCTCTCGGCCTTGGAACCACGATGGACTCGGCAGCTACACTTGCAATGTCCAGCTTGACTAAGGATTTCTCGGCCATCTGGGACGATCAATGCCGAGCTTGGGAGGCATGGTTCGATAATTGCCACCTCCCCGATTTACCCCCTGATTTGCAGCATATGCTTGCACTTTCCGGCGCGGTTCTCAAGGTTCATGAAGATCGCACTTATTGCGGCGCAATGGTGGCAAGCCTATCGATACCTTGGGGTGAAGATAGTCAAAGCCGCGGCGGCTATCACCTGGTATGGTGCCGTGATCTGGTAGAAACCGCGGGAGCACTGGTTGCGATGAGTTTGTTTGAAGATGCTCGCGATGTACTCCGTTACTTGATCGCTACGCAGCAAGCGAATGGACATTGGCTACAGAATCAGTGGCTTGGTGGAAAGGCATTCTGGCAAGGTATTCAACTAGACGAAGCCGCCTTCCCGGTCTTGCTAGTATCTGCGTTACGCGAATGCGATGCATTGGAAGGCATTCCATGTCAGGATATGATCAAGCGGGCGTTACATTTCATCGCTTGCGAAGGCCCGACGACCGAGCAGGATAGATGGGAAGAGGATTCGGGTGTAAATACCTTTACACTCGCGGTAGCCATTGCTGCACTTGTTGAAGGCAGTACTTTTCTCGATGGGGAGGCACGGAAGTTTGCATTGTTGCTCGCTGATAACTGGAATGCGCATCTCGAAGAGTGGACATTCGCGACCAATACATCGCTTGCTCAAAAGCTTGGGGTCACGGGGTATTACATACGTATCGCGCCGAACAATGTGTTGGTGCATGAGGGTGCGTTAGACGAACATGTGTTGATTAAGAATCGCGCACAAGATCCCAATTTGCCGGCCGACGAGCAGGTCGCAACCGACTTCCTACAATTGGTGCGATACGGACTGCGCCAAGCGGACGATCCATGCATTCTCGACAGCCTGAAAGTCATTGATCAACTGCTTAAAGTCGATACTCCAAGCGGCCCCGTTTGGCACCGCTATAACGGCGATGGCTATGGGGAACACCAGGATGGCAGTGCTTTCGATGGCACCGGTTGTGGACGGGGATGGCCGCTTCTGACTGGGGAACGGGGTCATTACGCACTCGCAGCAGGAGAAGATCCGCTGACCTATCTTGAAGCCATGGCAGCGATGACTGGCACAGGTAATCTGATTCCGGAGCAAGTATGGGATAGTGCTCCAATCCCCACGCATCATTTGCGCCCCGGAAAACCAAGCGACTCCGCCATGCCTCTGGTTTGGGCGCATAGCGAATTTATTAAGCTGTGTTACAGCCGCGCACTCGGCTATCCGGTCGACCGGCCCGCCGCCACCTGGAACCGTTATCACGGAGTGCGGCCACAAATTTCCCAAAATATTTGGGGACTGCGCTACCGTCCACGTTACATCCGCAACGGTCATGGATTGACCATTGCACTTAGGGCACCGGCGCTCGTGCATTGGGGAATCAATTCATGGCAAAACGCTCAAGATTTGAATACCAGAGATACCGGACTTGAAATACACGTAGCCGATCTGCCGATCACCATGCTTAAGGCCGGAGAAACGATTCAATTCACTTTCTACTGGCTGAATGAAAAAAATTGGGAAGATACTGAATATGAAGTGCTTATTACGGAATAAACAATTAAAAATTCTAGAGAAACGCTGATTAATTGTATCCTTCTAACCGCACCACCTATCCACACTCCTTCAACAATGTTGGAGAGCATAAAAAAGTGGGGTGTATTTTTTCCAAATCAGGCCGCCATTTTCAAAATTGATGTAGGTCTTTCCGCGTTTTTTTCGATCTTTAACCCCGGATACCAGCGTTCAAAGTGACGGTGTAAATCGTTATTCAGTACCGCCGTTCTCGTTTGTAACAGAAAATGAGCGCCTTTATGCGTC
>JAAEXZ010000043.1 GCA_017879645.1 Nitrosomonas sp. | reverse complement strand
GCTTGTAGTCTAGGCATCCAATTGTTTTATTTATTGTCGCGTTATTTGAAACCCATTCTTCCTGGAACGGCAAAACAGATTGAAGCCTTTCTCAATTGCGAGTCATTGGCCTGGCCGACGCTGCAAAGCGATCAACCTGTATCCGATCTGCTTCTGCCAGCTGGACATTTGATAGCCACCTACCGTCATTTGATGACGCGCATCGACACCAAGCAGATCGATGCTCTGGTTATTGCCAATACACAAAGCCTGACAGCAACCCATCCAACTTCGGCACCGATACGACATGCCGAAAAACAGCAACATGCTGTGATGCCTATTGCTGAAACCATCAATATTGAGGATTTTGGCAAAATTGATTTGCGTGTTGCACGTATTGTCAATGCCGAACATGTCGAAGGTGCGGAAAAACTTTTGAAACTGACTCTGGATATCGGTTCGGAGCAGCGAAATGTTTTTGCAGGAATCAAATCAGCATACGATCCCGAACAATTAAAGGGGCGTTTGACTGTCATGGTGGCCAACCTGGCGTCGCGGCAAATGAAATTTGGGTGTTCGGAAGGTATGGTGCTGGCTGCAGGGGGGAGTCATCCAGGGGAATTATTCATTTTGTCGCCCGATTCAGGTGCACAACCGGGTATGCGCATCAAATAGCGGTATGAACATAAGCGAATTGACAGAACATATCAAACGGCTGGAACTCGAGTTACTGCACACCGATGTGCAACACGATATGTCTATCGTGGAAGCATTGCTGTCTTCAGAATTTGAAGAAATAGATAGTAGTGGTAATCTCGCCACTCGACAGGCAGCAGTTGAATGGTTGAAATCGAAAGATCATGCGATTCGTTGGCAGCTTGAGGAATTCAGGATCAAAGTGTTGAGCGACGAGCTGATATTGGCCATTTACTCGGCCAGGAAACTTGATAGGGTAAACAGTGCGGGCAGAGGGGCAGTCAGAACATCGATTTGGCGGCAGCGGAAGAATCAGTGGCAGATGCTGTTTCACCAGGTTTCAAAAAGAAATTGATCATTTGTAAGACAGGAGGGGACCTTGGAGTTAAATGAAGAGCAGCAGCTTAATGAAATCAAAACGAATCTTGCTACCGTCAAGCAGCGCATTATCGATGCATGCAAGCAGGCAGGGCGCGATCCAGCCAGTGTACGGCTGCTGCCCGTCACGAAAACGGTTTCACCCGAACGCCTGCGCATTGCTTATGCCGCAGGATGTATTGAAATGGGAGAAAACAAGATTCAGGAAGCGCGGGAAAAGTCTGAGGTTTTGCAAGATCTGAATATCAAATGGTCAATTATCGGCCATTTGCAGACTAACAAAGCTAAATATCTGGCACGTTTTGCCAATGAATTTCAGGCACTGGATAGCCTCAAGGTGGCTGAGGAGTTGGACAAGCGCCTGCAGAATGAGGGGCGCGCCATCGACGTCTATGTTCAGGTCAACAGTTCTGGTGAAGTCAGCAAGTTTGGATTGCCACCAGAAGCAGTCAAGGATTTTGTCAAACAACTTCCTGTTTTTTCTTCACTGCGCATCAAAGGATTGATGACTCTGGCTATTTTTTCTTCCGATCATGATCGCGTCAGACAATGCTTCATCAAAATGCGTGAGATCCAAGCGATATTGCGTCAGGAAGCACCCGCAGGTTTGTCATTTGAAGAGCTATCAATGGGTATGTCGGGTGATTACGAACTGGCGATTGCGGAAGGCGCCACTGTAGTTCGTGTCGGTCAAGCCATATTTGGTAAACGACCTTTGCCGGACAGTCACTACTGGCCAGGCCTGGGTTGATCGCATCATTACTTGTTCGAGCAAAACGCCGCGTTTGCATTATTATGCGCCAGGGAATTGTTGATGCTGATTTCTGGATTCTTGATTAACCTGCAAATTCGCTAAGTCTGTTTGTTAATGCGTTATAATCGCCCACTTTCATTTCGTTGCTAGACTAACTCATGTTGCAAGGTATTAATCTTGAATGTATTCGTGGTGATCGCAGACTGTTTTCAAAGGTTAACTTTACACTTGAATCTGGCGGGCTGATGCAGGTTCAGGGGGCAAACGGAAGCGGCAAGACCAGTCTGCTACGGATGCTTTGTGGTTTATCGAATCCGGCAGCAGGGGAGATTTTGTGGAATGGAACTGCAATCCGAACACGAGATAATGATTATTTTGCAATGCTGACCTATATTGGTCATTTAAGTGGTACGAAAGACGATCTGACGGTAATCGAAAATCTACAGATATCCAGTGCATTGGCTGGATTTGAAGTCGATGTTGGAGAAGCCCTTGATGCACTGGAACGTATTGGTATGGCAGGAAGGGAGCAACTACCTGTCAAGGTCTTGTCTCAGGGGCAGCGCCGGCGTGTTGCACTGGCACGTTTGCTGGTGTGCAAGACGACATTATGGATTCTCGATGAACCTCTCGTTGCTCTGGATGTGACGGCAGTAAAACTGATTCAGGGTTTTTTGGAACAACACTTGCAGCAAGGCGGTATGGTAATCATGACCACGCACCAAGAGATTGATATTCAGGCCAAATCGATCATGCAACTGCAATTGGTTTGACGGACTTATGTGGATAATTCGACGCGATCTATTACTGGCGATGCGACGCCGATCTGATGTATTGACGATCCTATTCTTTTTTATCATTGTAGTCAGCTTGTTTCCCCTCAGTGTGGGGCCGGAAATGAATATGCTCCGGGCTATGGCGCCCGGTGTGGTTTGGGTTGCAGCTTTGCTGGCATCGATGTTGTCACTGGGGAGGATGTTTTCCAATGATTACGTTGATGGTACCTTGGAGCAAATGCTGGTTTCGCCTCAATCGCTATCGTTATTGGTTTTGGGTAAAGCACTGGCACACTGGCTGGTGACGGGTCTGCCACTGGTCATGATGGCGCCAGTTCTAGGAATTCAATATGACTTACCCTTGGATGCATTAGCGGTTTTGACTGTGACCTTGTTGCTTGGGACTCCGGTACTGAGTCTGATTGGCGCAATTGGTGCGGCTCTAACCCTGGGGTTGCGAGGGGGGGGAGTTTTAGTGTCCCTGTTAGTGCTGCCATTGTATATACCGGTATTGATTTTCGGTGCAGGAGCGGTAGAAGCCAATATGGCGGGTGTTGCATTTGATGCGCATTTGTCGCTCATTGGTGCCTTTTTAATGGTGGCATTGGTTTTTGCTCCCTGGGCTGCAGCATCTTCCTTACGTGTATCAATGGAATAAATCATTAATATTCAGTTGCATAACTGTTAATGTGTTTTTCGATAACCCGTGATTCTTCCTGAAGATATATTTTAAATCCGGCAACTGGAAAGAAATGTGTAGTTTGATGTTTTTGGTATAAAATGGGCAATTTTTAAATTGTTGGGATCAAATCGCTTCGATGACGAATTGGGTTTGATTCCGAATCTGAGTTCTAATTCTAAAATATGGCAATCAATTGGTTCAAATACTCTTCCCCAGCGAGTTTTTATGCACTGGCCGGGAAAATGATTCCTTTCTTTGTTATAACAGCGACAATTTTTTTGGTAGCAGGACTGTATATTGGTTTTTTTGTGGCGCCAACTGATTTTCAGCAAGGGGAAGCTTACCGCATTATTTTCATACATGTTCCAGCTGCTTGGATGTCCATGTTTCTCTATGTAGTCATGGCTTTCTGGGCTGGAATCGGTCTAGCATTTAATACCCGACTTTCATCCATGTTTGCTACAGCGATAGCACCAACTGGAGCCTTGTTTACATTCATTGCGTTATGGACTGGCTCATTATGGGGAAAACCGATGTGGGGAACATGGTGGGTATGGGATGCACGACTGACATCGGAGTTGATCCTGTTGTTTTTGTATATTGGCTTCATGTCACTTCAGGCATCGATTGACGATCCACGTCGAGCTGATAAGGCCGGTGCCATTATTGCACTGGTGGGGGTCGTCAATATTCCAATCATTTATTTCTCGGTGCAGTGGTGGAATACCTTGCATCAGGGTGCATCAGTCAGCGTCAGCCAGGCTCCCACAATGGCTACGACAATGCTGACGGGAATGTTGGTTATGGTATTGGCGAGCTGGATGTATTCCATTGCCATCATCCTCAAACGTGCTCGTGTGATCATTCTGGAACGCGAACATCATACTGCTTGGGTGGCAGACTTACACAAAAAAGGAATAACCGAATGAATTGGTCTGATGTAACAGATTTCTTTTCCATGGGTGGATATGGTCTTTATGTGTGGGGTTCATACCTGGTTACGCTGGTCTGTATTGTGGGCGAGATTGTATTAGTTTCAAATCGTCGCCGAACTTTAGAAAAGCGGTATGGTCACATTCACGACATAAATCGTAAAAAAGAGATAAATAATGAAACCTCGTCATAAAAAACTTGCAATCATCGCATCTTCAGTTACTGCTTTGGGTGTAGCTTCGGTTCTGGTTCTCAATGCATTTCAGAGTAATCTGGTTTTTTTCTTTAGTCCTTCTCAGGTTGCTGCAAAAGAAGCACCGATCGGAAAGAGTTTCCGGATCGGTGGATTGGTCGAAGAGGGAAGCGTGAAGCGTGAAGGGAATAGCACGACAGTGATGTTTGCGGTTACCGACACGATCAAAACCATACCGGTGGTCTATACCGGGATTCTCCCGGATTTGTTCAGAGAAGGTAAAGGTGTAGTAGCGCAAGGAAAAATATCTTCAAGTGGTATTTTTCAAGCGGATGAAGTTCTGGCCAAACACGATGAAAATTACATGCCACCCGAAGCAGCAGAAGCACTGGAACAAGCCGCTAAAGCTCAAAAGGCATCATTGGTACAATAAGAGTATTCAGTAAATGTTCGTTTCACATTCCGGTTGGTTGTCAAAATAACTCCGTCATCATTAATCGCTAAATTAAAATCATGATTCCAGAAATAGGTAACTTTTCACTAATTCTTGCACTTTTGCTGGCTACCGTTCAAGGAACGCTACCCATCATTGGCGCAGCTCGCGGAATTCCATCATGGATAGCACTGGCTCGTCCGGTCGTACAAGGTCAGTTTATATTTGTTCTGATTGCTTTCTTATGTTTGGCATATTCTTTTGTTACTAGCGACTTCTCAGTTGTGAACGTTGCTAAGAATTCAAATACCGAATTACCCTTTCACTTCAGATTGGCAGCAACATGGGGTTCTCATGAAGGTTCCCTGCTATTGTGGGTATTTATGCTGGCAAGCTGGTCTGTTGCGGTCAGTGTATTCAGCAAGCAATTACCCGATGACATTGTAGCCAGGGTATTAGGCGTGCTGGGCTTGGTGGCCATTGGTTTTTATATTTTCATGCTGTTTACGTCCAATCCATTTGATCGCTTATTACCTGCTGCAATGGAAGGCAGTGATTTGAATCCCTTGCTGCAGGATGTCGGTATGGTGGTTCATCCACCCATGTTGTACATGGGGTATGTCGGATTTTCGATAGCCTTTGCATTTGCCATTGCCGCTTTGCTTAGTGGCAAACTAGACGCAACTTGGGCACGCTGGTCGCGTCCATGGACGATAGTGGCATGGGTATTCTTGACTTTTGGAATCATGTTGGGCAGCTGGTGGGCCTATTATGAATTAGGTTGGGGTGGCTGGTGGTTCTGGGATCCAGTGGAAAACGCATCATTCATGCCATGGTTAGTTGGAACGGCTCTCGTACACTCACTGGCGGTAACGGAAAAACGCGGTAGTTTCAAAAGCTGGACTGTGTTGTTGGCGATCTGTGCTTTTGCTTTGAGTTTGTTGGGCACGTTCCTGGTTCGTTCGGGTGTGCTAACCTCCGTACATGCTTTTGCTACTGATCCCGCTCGCGGTATCTTTATTCTGGCATTTCTTGTAATTGTGATCAGTTGTTCCTTGGTACTTTTTGCTTGGCGTGCACCTAAAGTTGGCTTGGGTGGTAAATTTGACCTGCTATCTCGAGAGTCCATGCTGCTGACCAACAACATCCTATTATTGGTCGCTGCTGCAAGCGTGCTGTTGGGAACGTTATATCCGCTGATTATCGATGCTTTAGGATTGGGAAAGCTGTCGGTCGGACCTCCTTATTTTGAAGCTGTTTTCGTACCTGTCATGACACCAGCTATATTTCTGATTGGTGTTGGTCCTATCGCGCGCTGGAAGCAAACAAGCCTGCCAGCTTTGGTCGTACGTTTACGCTGGGCATTTGCAGTGAGTCTCATATCGGCTTTATGTGCGCCTTATTTCATGGGGGAGTGGAAACCCATGATCAGCTTTGGTTTGTTGCTGGCTTTCTGGGTAATGGTTTGTATTCTTGTCAGTATCAAGCACCGCGTGAGTAACAGCGGTGAAACCGGTTTCTGGACCAAACTGACCAATCAATCGAGAAGTTACTACGGCATGCACCTGGCACATCTGGGGGTAGCGGTATTCATCATCGGTGTCACGCTGGTGAATGGTTATGAGTCCGAAAAAGATGTGCGCATGGAAATAGGCAGTAAAGTCACGGTCGGTGGTTATACCTTTCAATTCAATGGCACCAGCGATGTCGTCGGACCTAATTACAAAGCAGTACGCGGGGATATTGCCGTATTCAAGGATGATAAATTCATTCGCAATCTGGATCCGGAAAAACGTACTTACAATGCATCGGGCATGGCCATGACGGAAGCGGCAATCGATACGGGGTTGTTCCGTGATCTCTATATTGCTCTGGGTGAACCTCTTGCTAATGGCGCGTGGGTCGTACGTGCTTACCACAAACCGTTTGTCGATTGGATTTGGCTGGGGTGTCTATTGATGGCGATCGGTGGTATTACATCGGTAACAGATCGTCGCTATCGTTTGAAAATAACCAAGAAAAAAACCGTCAAAAACACGGAAGATGAGAAAGAATCCGCAAGGGATGCAATCGTTGCAGATCCAGTCGTGACTAAATCTGGTTTGGCAACGGAGGCAAGCAAACCATGATGCGTTATCTGATTCCATTAGTCGCTTTTATGGTGCTTGCTATTTTTTTGATGGTGGGCTTGACGTTGAATCCACGTCAAGTTCCTTCACCACTAATTGACAAGCCAGCACCACAATTTCAGCTCAGTCAGTTGCATGAACCTCAAAGAATCATGTCCTCGGATGATAATCTCGGCAAAGTTTGGATGTTGAATGTGTGGGCTTCATGGTGTGTTTCCTGTCGGGACGAGCATCCTTTGCTGGTTCAACTGGCAAAGTCAGGAGTTGTTCCAATATATGGACTAAATTATAAAGATGAGCGTGAAACTGCATTGCAATGGTTAAAACGCTATGGCGATCCCTATACCATCAGCATTATTGATGCTGATGGTAAAGTGGGCATCAATTACGGTGTTTATGGTGTGCCAGAGACTTACGTCATCGATAAAAAAGGAATCATTCGACACAAACAGATCGGACCCGTAACGGTTGATTCCCTAGAAAAGACCATATTACCTCTGATCAAAGAACTGCAGAGCCAAGCGTAACCGAATCGATAGCAAAAATAAAAGGATACGCTGTCATGACACACTTATTCAGTAATACCAAAACGTTCGTTCTTATTTTTTTTGTGCTGCTTTTTCTTATATCCTCTACTGGGTGGTCAAAAGAGGCTGTACCTGTTGCCGAAGATCCTGAAACTGAAAAGCGCATGCTAGATTTAACGATGAATCTACGCTGTCTGGTTTGTCAGAATGAACCCATTTCAGATTCCCGTGCAGATTTCTCCAATGATATACGTCGTGAAATTCGCCAACAAATCAAGGCAAACAAAACCGATGACGAGATTGTGCAATTTCTCGTTGATCGCTATGGAGATTTCATTCTCTACGATCCCCCCATCAAACTGACCACGATATTGTTATGGTTTGGTCCGGTTTTGCTGTTTGTTGCAGCATTGGGATCACTTTTTGTTTATTTAAAACATCGACGTATGCAAATAGACGAAGTATCGCTCTCGCAAGACGAACTGAAAGAAGCGGAAGCGTTACTGAACGAGGATAAAAAAGGTAAAAACGAATGACGTCTTTTTGGATTATTTCAGGAATTTTCATAGTTGTTGCATTACTGTTTGTCATACCGACACTGTTACGCAGCAGAAGTACACAAGTTGAAAATTTGGAACACAATGCGCTTAATATTTCAGTTTATCGCGATCAGCTTGCTGAATTGGATAAAGATCTTGAAAACGATATCTTGAGCAAAGAGCAGTATGATAAAAGCAAGCAAGAATTACAGCAGCGGATGCTGCAGGACGTCACCAAGCAGGAAAAAGTAGTATTGCAAAAAAATAAGAAGCTCCAGAATATTGCAGTCTCTACCATCATTGCTCTGGGATTACCTCTGGCAGCGGTTTATTTGTATTTGAATATTGGTGATACACGTGGCTTATTGCCACAAAACCAGCTTGCCAGCGTCACTCAAATGAATAGAGGTGGTGGTACTGGAGCTGGTAATGCCGGTGGCCCCGGTGATATGGGCGGGCATGATTTTTCTGAAGCACTGGAAAATCTCGTAGCCAGACTGAGTAGCAATCCCGAAGATATTGAAGGATGGGTAATGCTTGGACGAACCTATATGGCTATGGAACGATATTCGGAAGCAAGTAGCACGTATGGAAAACTAGCAGAATTGGTTCCCAATAATCCACAAATCTTAAGTGAATATGCGCGTGCCCTGGGATTGAAGAATCAGGGGAAATTAGCAGGTAAACCAACAGAACTGCTTTATGAAGCATTGAAGATCGATCCGAACTATCCCCCTGCACTCGCACTGGCAGGTCATGCCGAGTTTGAGCAAGAAAAATATGCTGAAGCTGCAGCATACTGGGAAAAATTCTTGACTACCATACCGCCTGACTCACCCGCAGTTAAATCAGTCAAGGAAAGAGTTTCGGAAGCAAAATTATTGGCTTTTGGTGGAAACCCGCAATCAGCCAATCAAACAGTGGCTGTCGTTGATACCGATTCCAGCAGTCAATCTGGGGCGGCTGAGGTACAACCAGCACCACGATCGCAATCAGCTCCAATTGTAGAAACCAGGAATAATTCGACTGACTCGCTGTCCGTGTCTGGACGCGTTTCGATTCAATCTGACATTGCAGCTCGAGCTTTGCCCAATGACACATTATTTATTTTTGCTCGGGCTAAAACAGGACCCAAGATGCCACTGGCGATTTTGAGAATGAAAGCAAGCGATCTTCCTGCTACATTTAAATTGACCGACGATATGGCGATGACGCCAACGATGAAAATGTCAAGTTTTCCCGAAGTTGTGATAGAAGCGCGGGTATCAAAATCAGGTCAGGCTGTGCCTGCCAGTGGAGATTTACAAGGCTTCAGTCAACCCATCAAGTTAGGGGAAAATGATATTTCAATCATAATTGATAAGCAAATTCCATAATTTGATACTGTTTATCCTGTAAATTTACATTGAGTCGATATGTTAACTGTTAATCAACCTGTTGATGAATTTATGCTTCCTTCAACTGGAGGACAGCAATTTTCTCTTGCCGAGTATATTGGAAAAAATCTCATTATCTACTTTTATCCCAAAGACGATACGCCAGGCTGTACAACTGAAGGATTGGATTTCAAAAACAATTTGAGTTTTTTTGCTGATAACAATTTCACTATATTGGGAATTTCGAGGGATAGCGTTCAATCGCACGAGAATTTCAAACAGAAAATGGAATTTCCGTTTGAATTGTTAAGCGATGAATCTGAAAGTGTTTGTAAGATGTTTGATGTCATCAAACCAAAAAATGTATATGGAAAAACAGTGCTGGGTATCGAAAGAAGCACCTTCTTTATTGATAAAGAAGGGATCCTGAAAAAAGAATGGCGAGGTGTAAAAGCTGCAAATCATGTCAATGATGTTATCAGTTACCTGAAGGAAATTTTAGAAACTTAATATTTCCTGGCTTTCATTAAAAAATACCTCCCATTCAATTGGTCTCTAACAGAGAACACTACCACTTCACATAAAAGAATCCCGTTTCTTCTTTACACTGAACCTGCTTGTGCTTGGAGTGAGCCTTTCCTTATCTTTCATGCTGCCTGTGCATGCTATGCTGTAATTGAAAATTTTGTTGTCGGCATTAATCTCAATGTGAATTGGAGGGAAAAATGGATCGCATATCGGGTGCCATTATGGGTGCATTGATCGGAGATGCATTGGGATTGGGATGTCACTGGTACTATGATCTCGATGCCATGCGGCAGGATTATGGACCCTGGGTTGATGGTTATACCACACCAAAACCCGATCGCTATCATGGCGGGCTGAAAGCAGGACAGGCCTCGCAGGCTGGGTTTATCCTGATCTTGTTGTTGCGCTCAGTTGCGGAATGGGGTGAATATCGGCAGGATGATTTTACACACCGCTTGGATGATCAGTTGTTTCCACTGCTGGATGGAACGCCTGTATACGGTCCCGGAGGTTATACGAGCCAGTCCATTCGAGAAGCATATCGTAGACGCGTCGAGCAGGGGAAAGGCTGGAATGAGACTGGCGGGCATGCGGATACCAGCGAATCGGCTGAACGCGCTATCGTGCTGGCGGCGCATTATGCACATGATCCCGGCAAAGTTGCAGAAGTAGTATCCGGACACTGTCTGCTGACGCAGGCAGATGAAGCCATCGTTGCCATGACGACGGCTTATAACGTGGTCCTGTCCCGCCTGATTATGGGCGAAAGACTTACGCCTGCTCTATCCGATCAACTCATGCAATTGGTGCACAGCGGTCAATTGCCGTTTCATGCCGTCACGGGACAAGACCTGGCGCCACCGCGTCCCGGTGATCCCGATCCACCGCGCGCCGGGCGTTTTTCTTCTCCAGATGCATTATTGACTCCCGGATATATGGCTCGAGCTGCAGCCGATCCGGATATCCGGATCGAACCGGCATGGAAGGTTTCGATTGTTTACGGCATGCCCTGTGCCATTTATCATCAGCTTCCTGCCGCCTATTATCTGGCAGCACGCTTTCACGATAACTTTGAAGCGGCAGTGCTGCACGCCATCAATGGGGGTGGACAAAATATGTCGCGTGCCATGCTCACGGGAGCTCTGGTTGGGGCGCAGGTTGGTCTGGAAGGTATTCCGGAGCGCTTTTTACTGGGTTTGGAGAACAGTGACGAATTACTGGCGCTATGCCAAAAGATTGGGAAACGTGAGTAATCTGAAAGGGTATGAGCAGTGAGTGAGTCTATCCTGATCAGCGATGCTTTGAGCAAACAGTGCGCCGAAAAAGCCATACCGGTGCAAGAACTTCCAGAGAACCAGGGGCGTACCCAAAAAATCCAATACTATGTTCAGTCCGGTAGTCAAGCTGGGATGTTTGCCAACCGCCTGCGCAAGAATGCCAAAAAACTTGCACAATGGTCCAAGCGGCAGCATGTGCACTGCTATCGTCTTTATGACGCTGACTTGCCTGAATATGCCGTGGCAGTCGATGTTTATCATGGGGAGCAATGCTGGGTTGTCGTGCAGGAGTACGAACCACCTGGAACCGTTAATCGGGATAAGGCCGATCAGCGGCTGGCGGGAATCTTGACAGAAATTCCCAGAGTGCTGGATGTGGCCACGACACAAGTCTTTCTGAAGATACGCCGCAGACAGAGAAATACCGAGCAGTACGAGAAGTTGGGTGATTTTCGGCGATTTTACAGGGTGGAAGAAGGGGGATGCAGGTTCTGGGTCAATTTTGAAGATTATCTCGATACGGGACTGTTTCTCGATCACCGGCCGATACGATTGGCGATTCAATCCCAAGCCAAGGGCAAGCGTTTTCTGAATCTGTTTGCTTATACCGGCACCGCGACTGTACACGCTGCAATGGGGGGCGCCTTGTCGAGTATGACAGTAGACATGTCCAATACTTACGTGGATTGGGCGCAACGCAACTTCGATCTCAATCAGCTGGGTAACGAACACAAGCTGGTACGCGCCGATTGTTTGCAGTGGCTGGAAGAGCAGGCGAGAATGCGGCACAAGTTGCAATTCGACTTGATTTTTCTTGATCCACCGACTTTTTCCAATTCCAAGAAAATGCAAGAAGTTTTCGATATCCAGAGTAGCCATGTTGCATTGATTCGTCACGCAGCGGCCTTGCTGGCACCAAACGGTGCATTGTATTTTTCCACAAACTTTCGTCGCTTTGTTTTAAACAGGGAAGCACTTGCAAATTTGCATTTCGAAGACATCAGCGCACAGACGATTGCCGAGGATTTTGCGCGCAATACCAAAATTCATTATTGCTGGAAAATTACACACGTGTAACACGGTGTGGTACAAGTAAAGCCAGTTAGAATTATGCTGATATTTTGTAATGAAAGTAAATTAACATGCTGAAAATACGAATATAAGGCGGTGTGCAATGACTTATTTATGCAACGATCCCACCCAGTTTGCCGAGGAGTTGATAGACGGCTATGTGGCTGCGTACCGGGATACTATTGTGCGGGTCGATGGCGGTGTGATTCGTCGGCAGAAAACCAGATCAGGCCAGGTTGCGCTGGTAATTGGTGGCGGATCGGGGCATTTCCCGGCATTTGGTGGGTTCGTTGGGTCCGGCCTGGCACATGGCGCAGCAATGGGAAATGTATTTGCTTCTCCATCGGCGCAACAAATTTGCAGTGTCGCATTGGCTGTTGAAGCGGGGGGCGGTATTCTGTTTAGCTACGGCAATTATGCCGGCGATGTGATGAATTTCAATCAAGCGCAGGAACGTTTGCGCTCGATGGGGATCCAGGTGCAGTCGGTTGTGGTTACCGATGATGTGGCTTCTGCCAGTGCAGCAGAACGGTATAAACGCCGCGGCATTGCCGGAACATTACCCGTGTTCAAGGCAGCCGCCTTGGCTGCAGATTCGGGGAAATCGCTGGATGAGGTATATCGGCTGGCTACCGCTGCCAATGAACGTGTACGGACGTTGGGGGTGGCTTTCTCGGGCTGTACACTGCCAGGTGCACCGGAGCCTTTGTTTGAAGTGACCAGTGGCAAGATGGAAGTCGGCATGGGTATCCATGGCGAACCTGGCCTGTATCGCAAGGATGCGCCATCTGCGGATAGTCTGGCTGAAATGCTGGTGACAGCATTGCTGGCTGAGATACCCGAAGTGATAGGCAAGCCCGAACACGCGCGGATTGGCGTGATCCTTAATAGTCTTGGAACGGTTAAGCAGGAAGAACTGTTTGTACTGTATCGCAAAATCGATCAATTACTCGTACTGCATGGATTAACCATCGTTGAGCCATTGGTGGGTGAATTCGTCACCAGTTTCGACATGGCTGGTGTTTCTCTGACCCTGTTCTGGCTGGATAACGAACTCGAACCGAGCTGGATTGCGGCAGTCAACAGCCCGGGGCTGCGCAAGGGCAATGTCAGCGCGGGTACATCACTCGATGATAATTCCATAGGTGTCGTCAAAATAATCGTACAATCCGAAATGAGCAAGGGTTCCGTCGCTTCTCAAGCAGTGGCAGAGATTGTATTCGAAGCCTTGACTGCAGCATGCCATTCGATCGACGAACAGCAGGAGACATTGGGATATCTGGATGCCATTGCGGGTGACGGCGATCATGGCATTGGCATGCAGCGCGGACTCAAGGCAGCAATCGATGTGGCGTCGCAGGCACTGGAAGCCAAGGCGGGTGCAGGTACGCTGTTGAAGGTTGCCGGCGACGCTTGGTCCGATAAGGCCGGCGGAACTTCCGGGGCATTATGGGGCACCATTTTGCGGTGTATCGGAGATAAATTGGGAGACGAGATGACACCGGGTGCCGTGGTTGTTGCTGAAGGTGTGGCCAGTGCACTGGATGGCATAACCGAGCTGGGTCGAGCGCAACTAGGGGACAAAACCTTGGTTGATGTATTGCATCCCTTTTCCACGGCACTAGCCCGAGCTGCATCGCGCGAACTCTCCGTTGCCGATGCCTGGTCCGAAGCGACTGATATTGCAGGAGAAGCTGCACAAGCCACACGCCATCTTTCGCCACGCATAGGTCGTGCCCGTCCTCATGCTGACAAAAGCATAGGCAATCCGGATCCAGGTGCTGTTTCCATGGCGTTGATCATTAGCGCGGTGAATAAAACAATTGCAGCACGCTGCTACAAATAATCAGGGGGTTATGATGGTCAAAGCCATGGTTTTCTGTTAGTTTATTCAGTCCGTGGTATCGGACGATCTCGGCATGATGTGATCGGAAGTTGCACTTTCTTGGTTTGTATCAGTTGTTCTCAATAAAAAGCTTGGAAAGGATTACTGTTTATGATGCAAGAAGATCGCAAGATCGGTTTGATCGGAGCACTGATATTCATCGGACTGACCTTGGCATCGGGTATTTCGGTGTATTTTGTGATGCTGAAGCAGACGGAATCCATTCTGAGCATGGGGCTACAGGCCCTGGCCCAGCATAAGGTGCAACTGATCGAAGGTAAAATACACGAGGCGGTGATCGATACACGTAAAGAGCTCATACGCCCTTTTTTACTGCAAAATTTACAGAAGCATAACCAGGAACCTGAAAATGCTCTGTTGCTCAGCAACCTGCAGTATTACGCCGAAGTGCTTCTGCGCGATAATTTCACTGCGGTATCGATTTATGATATTCGCGGCAAGGAGGTTGCCCAGGCGGGATCCCACGTAAAACATTACAATGCGATGATTCCGGTCGAGGCGGATAGCATTTCAACATTCCTCATCTGGGAAAATGGCTTTGTCGTGCGCACCCATGCGGATATTTACAACAACGAAGGACTGCATCTCGGTAGTGTCGCATTTGAACGCTACATGCCTATCCTGACCAGTATTTTCAGTGACGTCAACAGTATCGGCAAGACAGGTGAAATCGAGTTGTGTGCTCCTCAGGGAGCCGGTGATCGGGAAATGGTCTGTTATCTGAGTACGGCGACTTCTGCCCAAGTGGAATTGAGTCACATGCCCCGTGCCATCAATGGAGCGGCATTGCTGATGGATTATGCCCTCAAGGGGATCAGTGGCATGACGCTCAACAAAAAGGACTACCGGCAAGTTACCGTAATCGGTGTGTATGTGCCTATTCAGTCCTTGGGGTTAGGGTTTGTGTTGAAGCTTGATGAAGATGAGTTGTACACGCCGATAACCAGTCAACTCAAACAGGTGGTGCTGAATGTGATTCTGCTTATTGCCGCCGGGATCTTCATGCTGTATTGGCTGGTGCGTCCGCTGATGCGAAAATTGATACAGTCCGAGCATGAATTGCGTGAACGACTGAAGGAAGGCGCCTGTCTGTATACCGTGCGTAAAGAATTGCTCTCGAAGTCTCCCAGCGATGAAGTCTGTCAGCAGATCATTGTACAATTGACCCGGGCGATGCAGTTTCCGGAAATTACCGCTGTCAAGATCGAATTGGATGACAAGTGCTATGTATCAGCTAATTATAGTGACGATCTGACTTATGGATTGTATGCCGAAATCAGGACCAGAGACCTGATTATGGGGCAGTTGCAAGTGTTCTATATCAAAAACAAGCCATTTTTATTGCCGGAAGAACAGAATCTGCTCGATCTCATTGCGATTGATCTGGCGAGATGGCAGGAGCTGATTCAGGCGGAACGGCGCATCCTGTTTTCGGCAACGCACGATGAACTCACCAATCTACCTAATCGGCGCTTGCTGCAGGACCGCATTGCCCAGGTTTTGGCACAGTGTTCTCGTAACCAGAATCAGGCAGCGGTACTGTTTATCGATCTGGATAATTTCAAGATCATCAATGATTCGCTCGGGCATGATGTGGGCGATATTCTGCTGAAGCAGGTGGCAAACAGGCTGGTGTCGTGTGTACGGGGAGAAGACACGGTGGCACGCCAGGGTGGCGACGAGTTTATCGTGGTATTGAGTGACATTGATAGTATTCAAAGCGCAAGCGCTGTGGCACAGAAAATCCTGGATGTACTGGTGTTTCCCTTTTTGATTGGCGACAAGGAAATGCATATCGGTTGCAGTATCGGTATAACCTTGTTTCCTGATGACGGTATGGATGTCGATACTCTACTGAAAAATAGCGATACCGCGATGTATCATGCCAAATCAGCCGGGCGCAACAATTACCAGTTTTTTGCACCTAATATGAATCAGCAAATCGCGGAACGGCACATGCTCGAATCCGAACTGCGCAATGCGATCAAGCAGAATGAATTGTTACTGCATTTTCAGCCTGTCGTCAGCATGCCTGGAAAGGAGCTCAGAGGTATAGAAGCGTTGCTACGCTGGCAACATCCTCGCCTGGGACTGATCTCTCCACTCAAATTTATTCCACTGGCAGAAGAATCTGGCTTGATCGTGCCGATCGGCGAATGGGTGTTGAAAGCCACATGCCAGCAGATCAAAACATGGCAGGATCAAGGTTACACAGTGCCGAAAGTGGCGATCAATCTCTCGGTGCGGCAATTTCGTCATCGGTCGCTGGTAGCGGACATTGAGCGTATTCTGGATGAAACCGGTGTGGCAGCTTACTGTCTGACGCTGGAGATCACCGAGAGCATGCTGGCGCAGGATGTTTATGATGTGGCCAATGTGCTGAACCAGATCAGTACGATGGAACTGGATATTTCCATGGATGATTTTGGAACCGGCTATTCCAATTTGAGCTATCTGAAGCGTTTTCCCATCGATACACTGAAAATCGATCGTTCGTTTGTTCGCGATATTGCCACGGACTCCAACGACAGCGCCATCATCGAAGCCATCATTGCAATGGCTCATAGTCTGAATATCAGGGTGATTGCAGAAGGTGTGGAAACCGAAGATCAACTGAATTTCCTGCAGCAACGGGGATGCGATTGCTTTCAGGGTTTTTACTTTAGTATGCCGCTGACCGTCGAGGAAATGGCGCATGTCATGGAAAAGGATGTCAAGCGACTGGTTTCCTGAATCATTCAACAAACAATGAGCGACTTGATCAAGTTATCTGTGTAGCCAGTTAAAACTGGTGTATCTCTATTGTCCGCACTGAATCATCCGGTATTATTGTCAACGGCAATTGAATTTGTCATGTAACAGCGCTCCACCTGTCATTCTTCCGTAAGTCTTTTTTCGATCGATTTGACATTGGAAGGTACGTCAGTGTTGAATGTTCCATGTCTTGAAGCAAGGAGCGATTTCGTTGGACGAAACAGATGGACAGGATTTTCCGGACTGATTGCACGGTTTCATCGCAGTGCATTTGGTCGTGTGCTGGCGACACCGATTCGTTTGCTCGGTGATTTCGATCGGACCGAAGAAGCCGCGCACGATGCCTTCAAGGTGGCGCTGGAACAATGGCCGCAGCAAGGTGTCCCGGATAATCCCCGTATCTGGCTAATTTCCGTGGGGCGTTTCAAGGCTATCGATAAACTGCGTCGGGACGCGCGTTTCGATACTCTCGATGACATTCCGGAGCAGCGTGAAGCACTGATTGAGTTTCCTGCAGATGCACCGGACGAAGACCTGGAGGATGATCAATTGCGACTGATCTTTACCTGTTCTCATCACAATGGAGATAGACGTGTGTTGGTTGATGGATCGTTTACCGAAAGCAAGGAACTGATTGCCGGTTATACGCTGATCAAGGTTTCGTCCAGAACCGAGGCCATAGAATGGAGTCGACGATTTCCGAATCCGGCTGGCGAGGGGAACAATACCGAAATCGAAGTACGACCACTGTTTGATCTGGATGATTTCGAGCCAAGTGAAGCCATCGACCGGTTTCATAAACTTGAAGCTGCCAAGGACGGTCGATCGAATTCAATTATTAACATTCAAGGAGATTCATGATGTCTGAAGTCAAAGCTGTGCCGGAGGGCATGCATACTGTTACACCGCACCTCGTTTGCTCTGATGCCGCCAAGGCGATTGAATTTTACTGCCGGGCTTTTGATGCAGTGGAGCTGATGCGGGTTCCGGGGCCGGATAGTAAATTGATCCATGCCTGCATACGTATCGGTGATTCGCTTGTCATGCTGGTTGATGAGCATCCACAGTGGGGCTGTTTGGGACCACAGGTGCTCAAAGGTTCGCCGGTCACGATACATTTGCAAGTGAAGAATGTGGATGGAGTGATCGAGCAAGCGGTTCGAGCAGGTGCCAAAATTACCATGCCGGCAGCGAATATGTTCTGGGGGGATCGCTACGGCCGGATCGAGGATCCGTTTGGTCATCAGTGGTCGATTGCCACTCATGTGCGCGATGTCAGTCCGGAGGAAATTCGTCAGGCCGCGCTGGTTGGGTGCAAGGATTGACCGTTTGATAATCAATACTATAGGGGAAAACGATGAAAAAGTATGTCGATGGTTTTGTGATTCCGATTGCCTGGAATAAGCTGGATGAATACAGAAAAATGGCGGAGCTGGCTTGTTCAGTGTGGAAAGAGCATGGTGCACTGGACTAT
Organism: Nitrosomonas sp.; assembly: GCA_017879645.1. Lineage (GTDB taxonomy): Bacteria > Pseudomonadota > Gammaproteobacteria > Burkholderiales > Nitrosomonadaceae > Nitrosomonas. The sequence continues at coordinate 3,008 of JAAEXZ010000043.1, read as the reverse complement.
GTTGAGTGTGTCGGTGATGATCTGGATCATCCGGGAATGGTGTCGTTCCGGCAACTGGCGCAGGCCAGCGCCGACGAGACGGTAATCTTTGCCTGGATTACATTCGAATCGAGAGTGCATCGTGATCAGGTCAATCAGGCAGTTTTTGCGGATCCACGACTAACCTGCATGATGCACGCCGATGCACAGCCCTTCGATTGCAAAAGGATGGCGTACGGGGGATTCGGAATCATAGTGACAGGATGATGAAAGCAGTCTGTCTGGAGTGAATCAGCAATCTATCAAGGAGATCAAAATGAAAACGCTACAAACAGCTCTAGTTCTTGCGGTGTCGATGTGGATGGTATCCAGTGTGCATGCCGATAACGCGCAGACTCACAAACCAATGAGTCCGGAAGAAATGATGGCGGTATATACCAAACTGGCTACACCTGGTGAACCGCACAAGTTATTGGCCAGCCTGGCCGGTAGCTGGACGACGCGAACCAAAGAATGGATGGATCCACAGAAGCCGGCTGTCGAGTCATCGGGTACTGCAGAACTGAAAATATTACTGGGTGGACGTTTTTTGCAACAGGAAATCAATGGCACCATGCACGGCATACCTCATTCGGGGATCTGGACCATTGCTTATGACAATCTGCTCAAGCAATATGTGTCGTCATGGATTGACAGCATGGGTACCGGTATATTCATGATGGAAGGTACTGCTAGTGCGGATGGTAAAACGATTACATTCAACGGACGGCATGCAGAAATCGGCGGAGGACAGATGACACATCGTGCCATCTGGAAAATCGTGGATAGTAATACGCAGGAATTTGTCATGTATGGTGCACATCATGGAGGGGAAGAAACAAAGATGATGGAGACCGTCTATAGCCGGAAACTACAATAATCCTTGAGCCTGGCCGAGATTGAAGTCCAATCAGAGAATGTAATGTGGATTTATTGCAGATGAAAAATCGATACCGCCCAGTTCAAACGAGCTTATGAGGATTAGCCTAGCATGATCCTCCTTTAAGTACTTGCAGTCTTTATTCAATTTCATGATTTTTCGTGTGACTTACTGATACAAAGTATTTCTGAGTGATAGGTTGAAGCAGCTAAACAGAAACTTAACTGAAGTTCTGATTTCGAATATTCGTCTGCTTGGTTTTCGATGCATTACCTGATCGATTTAATGATATGAGGTTGATGGTGCATGTCATCTTAATCAGAACGTAAATAAGAAACTGAAAGGATGTGGAATGATTGAGTTGCTAGGATGGATAGGGCTGGTGATTTCTTTTTTCTTGATGCTTTATCATCAATATATGCATGCAAATTATGATCGCGTGTATGACTATATTCAGAAACGATACAGTGCCCAAACTGAGCGCATTCACTTTTCATCTAAGGATGACCATTCTCAAAGAACGAGGAAGTATTCTTATTACACTGCTTTTTTTGCTGGATTACTGATTATCCTGAATATGATGTCCGGATGAAAGGGTATGTTGCATACTTACGATGTGTATTTAGAGGTACAGGAAAGGCGTATCTCTTTTTAGACCCCTCGCCTCTCTGAGGCGAGGCAGGTCATTAAGTCACCTGATTCCAGAAAGAATTCCAGGTGCTTATGCGGTTTATTTATGAAAAATAGACAGAAATGACAATTAAAGCTGCTGCTACAACACCAATAACTGTCATATTGATACCCAATTTTTTAAATGTTTTAACATCTTCAGTTTCTAGCATTTCCATTATTGTCTCCATCATTATGTATTAGTGGAGTTGAAATTCTCTGTCGAATCCAAGTTTGATTTATTGATTCAGATCAAAAAAGCCAGATTTAGCTCTACTGCATCAAAAGATCAAATTAACCTTACAATTTATAGGATTAATAAAATAGCAGAGAATAAATCAGTACAGATAAAGAATGTTTCGCAAGGTAATAAGGTAGTAAGGTAGAAATTAGATTGCCTTTTGTGAGGAAGTTAATTTAATCAGTATTTCCACTTTTATTTAGATTTATTCGCAGCTTTTAATATATTTCGCCATACGGGTAGCAAAATAACTACCGAAAATAATTCCGGTTAGCTGAAATCCAATCTACATTAGGATTTATTTTTGATCTGAAAATCTCCACAAAAACATTTTTCTTCGAGTCTGATTCCATACTGTTGGGTCAATCCAAAGCCTGGTTTTTGACTGCCGATCAAATATCAGTCTGCAGATCGATTCCGAATTAGATGCTTGCCATTGATGATATCAAATATTCATCGAAAATTCATCTAGCTAACATGGGTTGTTCACACTGAGAAGCTACAGTCATCGCGGCGGATGAAAAACTGATAAAACTTCATTCGTTTCGACTGCCACTCTCAATAAAAATGTTTTGACGGAGAAAATCTATGAAAGAAAAGATTTTGGCATTACCGCTTTGTGCGGCATTAACGACATGAGTATATGCCGACGCAATAGTTGTTAATGGACCGATGAAATTTAAGCCGATTGCAGCTTCTGCATACGAACAGACAACAACCCGATCCGCAAATTCTGAACAGCAAGCCTTGGGTGATTCCTGAAGGATTCACGCAATCGATCGTTTCTGATGAAAATGCATTGAATATTTATCCCGATAGTAATGACTGGGGTGATATGGATACCACCAATGAAACCGGTAAGCATGCAGGGCGCGCTACCTGTATCGCACGCATGAAGTTCGTCCGGCAAGTGGAATCGTAAACTCCCCCTGTAAGTAGACAAATATCAGTAGAATTTTGGAACCTCCTAATAACGGAGATTTCCATGAAGAAAAGTAGATTTACAGAAAGTCAGATCGTTGCAGTACTGAAAGAAGGCGAGGCTGGTATGCCGGTGGCTGAGTTGTGTCGTAAGCACGGTGTTAGCAACGCCACGTACTACCAGTGGAAGAGCAAGTACTCAGGCGTACAGGTGTCTGAGCTTACGCGATTACGCGAGCTAGAAGCTGAGAATGCCAAGCTCAAACGTATGTATGCCGA
>JAAEXZ010000138.1 GCA_017879645.1 Nitrosomonas sp. | reverse complement strand
ACACTTTCAGCTGCCAACGTGAAGGCCAGGTTCACCCTATTTTCGAACCTGCTGCCAAAGCTGACTGATCATTCAATGGCCTTCATTTCTCGCTGCGTATTCCTTCACATGCCGAATTCATATCTTGGGAAAGAAGACTATTCATTGGGCGATCGCCTGCAGGCAGAACTGCCAGGCATTTTGAATTGGGCGATTTACGGCCGGCACTTGCTAAATCGCGATCTTCGTCTGAATCAGCCGGCAGGTGGTGAAAAGCTTCGAACTGAAATGAAGTCGCTGATGTCACCGATCTTCACCTTCCTTGAAGAATGCTGCGAAGTTGATAACGAAGGTTGCGTTGACATTTCAGAACTGTTCAACAATTGGGAAACCTGGTGCCAAGAAAATCAGATTGCCCACCCTGGAAATACCCAGGCCTTTTCTCGAAAGGTCAAGGCAATCAATCCAGCAATCGAAGTTGAACAATATCGAACATCGACCAGCAGCAGGAATCGAAGATTTCGAGGGATCAGAATGAAAGACCAAGAACCTTTCTAGGAATCAATCAAATGATGAACGATCAAGCTATCTGCCTAATTTTCTGCCTGATCATCTGCTTGATCGCCCTGCTTCCAGAAATTTTTGGAAGAAGAAAATAACTGCCAGGGTTGGTGGATTACTTCTTTCTAGTGGCTTTTCTCCCTCAAAAGTACGTCACGCGAACATTTTCAACTTCGCGTGACAATTCGCGTGACAGACGAAAATTTAAAAATTTCAGACACGAAAAAACGCAAATGAAAATTTCTCAGAAAATTTTCGACCACCCCACCTATGGTGAAAAAACGGGCTTGTCACGCGAACTGTCACGCGAACTGTCACGCGAAATAGGCGCGTTTCACCCTTGTTTTTCTTGGCTGTCACGCGAGTCACGCGAAGTTCTGAAAACTTTTAATAAACTTCGTTTAAAAGAAAAGAATCAAATAAATATAGATAGAGAGGAGGCTGTAGGAGGTGCGAGATTGTTGGATTGATTTGAAAAAACTTTTTCGAGCCATTTCGCGTGACATACTTTTGGGGGTCCATCAAAATTGATCGAAAAAATTTCTCAGTCAGTCGATTTTAATTTCAAACTCGAATCAAAAAAATTTTCGAATGACAGTTCTATTCAAGGCCTGGGTAGAACAAAGCAGGAAGCTGATAAAGCCAACATCGATGGAAATGGGCCAGGATTAAGCCAGGACGAGCGCAAGCCAGATCTATCGACATCTGAGCCAGCCGAACCATTGAACGCTTGCCAGTGCGGCTGTAGCGAATTCTGGCGAGCCAAGGGGAACAGAACTTGGAAGTGTTCACGCTGCGAACCAGAACCGAAATTGAAATCGCTGGTCGATGATCGATTCGTGATCGGTGAAGTGAATATCGATCGTGAACCTGTTGTGATCTTCTTTGGCCAGCCAGTCTGCAAGCAATGCACTGGATCAATCGCAGAACAAACAATCATTCAGAACAAGATCCTTCTTCGATGCTGGTCATGCAGATCAACTGATGTGATCGATCCGTGGCATGAAAATAAAAAATAAATCCTGTTCCCGATTTGACCAAAGATGTCCAACACAATCAGAGTTCGTCGAGATGTGCAGGCTGGTTGTTGAACACTTCGGATAAAACGTGGGTCCCAAAAACGACTTTTTTTCATTCCGACCCCCACGGGAACAACCTGATCGGGTGGTAGGCTTTCTTTGTTGCCACGATGTGAAATTTCTAATCTCAACTGAGATTTTTTACATTTGGAAAATTTTCAAAGTTTTCATTTGAAAAATCCCCAAAGATGTCCAGTCGCTTCGCAATGCTTGTCCTTGCTCGATTGGGGAAAGCCAGGACCGAACCTGTCCTGGCAATCAAAACGCCTGCCAGGTGAGCGCCAACCACTACCACACCACCTGGCAGGCTTCTTTCAATCAAAATGGACAAGCGAATCATGCCAGACAAGATCAGTTCACTTTTCAAGTCACGAAGATTCTGGGCAGCTGTCCTGACGATGGTTCTTCCATTGATCAACGACAAGTTGAACTTGCAGCTTTCGAATGAAGATCTTGATCGGATTTCGAACGCATTGCTTGCTTGGATTCTCGCTGATTCGGTTTCCAAGACTGGTGCTGCTGATTTCTTTTTTGGCAAGCTTCGCGAAAAGGTTCAGCAACCATCATGAGCCAACGAACAACGCTTCTTCAACGAAGGAAGGCCAGGCTTGCAGCGCGACAGGCTTGGATTGATTCAGAAGGTGATCAGCACAAGGCTATTCACCTTTTCAACGAAGATCCTGAAATTAAAGGGATCGATCCAGCAACGCTTTTGCTGTTGCTTCAGATCGCGATTCAGCTTTGGCAATGGTGGAAGGATCGACAGGTGAAGGAACCTTCGATCACTGCAACTGCTGATGAACCAATCAACCTGGAAGATGATTGAATGCCAGAAGACATCAAGAAGAACTGGCATTTGTACGCTGTCATCGGAGTTCTTGCCTGGTTCGTTTTATCAGGCAAGAAGGACAGCGACAAAGAGCCAGCCAAGCCAAAGGTAAAGACGGTTCAGAAAATAGTTGATGAATCGATGGAATCCTATCGATCGAATATCGCTGATGCTTTTGGTGAAACAGCAGTCAACATCCTTGAAGGCAAGGTAAAAACTGGCAAACAGCTTTGGGAAGATCTTTCACCAAAGACAACCAAGGCCAGAGAATCTGCTTTCGCTGGTGTTGATGAACTGATTGAAAAGTCACTTCCAAGGAACGACAAGGATGAGCTAGGAGAGGAAGCAAGTTCTTTCATCGATTCCATCAGTCAAGCTTTCAAAAAGGGGAAGTGATGCCACGATTAGAAGGAAGCTTCCAACCTGGCGGGAATGATTTCACAGGCTATCGACCAGATCTCGAAGATCGCGAAGAAATCCTGAAGGGATCTGCACCATATCAAAGGCTTTTATCTTCTCAAGAGTGGCGAGAGCTTGACCTATTTAGCTGGTGGCGCGTGCGCAACCAGGCATCGAAAGGATCTTGCAGGGGCCATTCCCTGGCAGCAAATGGGAAGCTTTGCTATTTCATCAATGCTGGCCTTCCAGATCTTGATCAGGATGGGAAACCGAACGAAGAAAATCTTCAAGATGATTTTTCGCCTGATTGGTGCTACTACCGATGCCAGAAGTATGACAACATTCGCGGAGACAATGGCGCGACGATCGCAGCTGGCGTGAAGGTTGGAATGAATGAAGGGCTTGTTCGTGAAGTTGATCTTCCATACGAAGTGAGCTATCAACCTGGCAGGGCAAGTGATTCACTTCTTCCAAAAGCTTCACCATTCAAGTTCGGTCGATATTCAGAGCTATCGACAGCAGAAGAACTTTTCGATTGGGTTGGATCTGGCCAAGGTGGAATCGATTGGGGAACAGTATGGCCTTTGCCATTCACCAAGGGATGCCTTGTCAAAGGACTGTCAAGAAACGCCAGGGGTGGTGGTCATGCCACTGCTGGTGGAACGCTTCTTCGCGGGGCAACGGTCAAGAAGCTTGTTCCTTCGCTTGCTAATGAATTGACTGATGATGAATGGGTTCTTCAGTGTATGAATTCGCATTCATCATCAGCGCAGTTCAAAGGATTCTACTTTGTGACGATGGAAGGATGTCAGCAGATCCTTCGCCACGAATGGACAACTGCAATCGGTTGGTCTGATATGTCAACGCCTGAAGTTAGGCCTTTCAACTTCGTAAAGAAGTCAGTTTTTCAATAGGGGAAATCGAATGAAACCGTTTCAAGTGATCTTTGTCATCGCATCGATTCTGATTTTGCATGGTATCAACCAGCAGAACAAAAGCACCAACCCTGGCAGCACCAGCGAAGCGAAGGCTTCATTCAATCTGCTGGAAGCTATCGCCAACGATGAAGCTGAAGTTGTTGAACCTATTGAGATTTTCTATCAACCAGTTCAGCAGCAGCAAGTCTGTGAAGACGGTCGATGTCCTTTGATTCGAGAGGCATTGAACGCAACGATCGTGAAACCGATTCAGGAAGTTCGCGAAATCATGCAAGAAGGAAGATCATCCATTCCTGTTGCAACCTACTACTACCAGGATCAGAACGGAATAGTTCATCAGCAATGGACCTATCAATCAAGCCAGCCAAGATATGTTGCTGGTCAACCTTTGCGAAATGTGATGAGAGCGCAACCAGTTCGATCACTGCTTCGCGGTGTTGTACAGCGGTTTCGTTGTCGCTGATTGTCGTTGATCGATAGATGGAGTCCAAATTGCATGAGCGAATCTACCAAGAAATATATTGTTGGTCGGCGATTTGGTTGGTCGCGTTTCTGGCTTCGATTGCTAGGTCAGCCAGAGACAGTGAGGACTGCCGAAGTTTTATTCGGACTTTGGGTCTTGCGGGTTGCAGTGGGTTTCTCAGCATTGGAATTGCTGGTCTTACTCTCAGTCGTGACAGCATTACTACCAGTTGGCCTTATTTTGCTTTTGGTGTTGCGCCATTTGTTGGGATGATCGG
>JAAEXZ010000042.1 GCA_017879645.1 Nitrosomonas sp. | reverse complement strand
AACTTAACCATTAATCAACGTAACTTTCATGAATGCACCCACTGCCTTGTTTGAAACCTCAATTACCAGTCTGCCGTTTGTACATCGTGGCAAAGTGCGCGATATTTACGCTGTTGGTGACGACAAGTTGCTGATCGTGCAAACCGATCGTCTGTCGGCATTTGACGTGATCCTGCCAACTGCTGTACCCGGTAAAGGCAAAATCCTCACCGCGTTGTCGCAGTTCTGGTTCGACAAGTTGGCGCATATTTTGCCGAATCATTTGACCGGCATCGCACCGGAATCGATCGTCGCCGACAATGAACGCAGCCAGGTGGAAGGACGTGCTTTCGTGATCCGCCGCTTGAAACCGCTGCCAATTGAAGCCATTGTGCGTGGCTATGTCGTTGGTTCCGGCTGGAAAGATTACCAGCAAACTGGTGCAATCTGCGGCATTCCTCTGCCTGTCGGATTGCAACTGGCTGACAAACTGCCCGGTGGCGCGATTTTTACGCCTTCGACCAAAGCCGCCGCCGGTGCGCACGATGAAAATATTTCTGTCGTCGAAGTGGAAAAACTGCTAGGCAAGGAACTGACCGCAAAAGTCAGCGCCAAAGCCATCCAGCTCTATACCGAAGCCGCCGATTATGCACTACGACGCGGCATTATCATCGCCGACACCAAATTCGAGTTCGGCTTGGATGAACAGGATGAACTCTACCTGATCGACGAAGTGCTAACCCCCGATTCATCCCGCTTCTGGCCTGCCAACTACTATCAGCCTGGCCAAAACCCGCCAAGCTTCGACAAACAATTCGTGCGTGACTGGCTGGAAACTCAAGATTGGAACAAACAGGCGCCAGCACCGGCATTACCGGAAGCTGTATTACAGCAAACCATGGAGAAGTACCGGGAGGCGCTGAGATTGCTGGTAGAAAATTTCACAGAGTGAAATGGTTATCAACTATTATTGTCCATGGAATTCATAGATAGAGCTTACTTGGCGCTCAACTCATTAAGCACACCATCGGGTTGAAGTTTGTCCATCAGCCTGGGAGTTGTTCATGTTTGATGTTGCCATTGACACCCTTGTCATGCGGCCGTATGTATTCAGTTTTTTTGCAGCATTTTTGCTGACCTGCGTGCCACATGTGGGCTGGCGCAAGACGCTGATTTTTGCTGTCGTTGGCTACCTTATCGCATTCACCTCGGAGAAACTTTCGATTACGACCGGATTTCCTTATGGCTGGTACTATTACATCGATGGCACCAGTCATCGTGAGTTGTGGGTGTGGGGAGTGCCTTTTTTTGATTCGCTGTCGTATGTTTTTTTGACATATTGCAGTTATACGACAGCATTGTTCATCCTGTCGCCTCTGGCGACCAAAGGCACGGATCTGATAACGCTTGAAACACGTGCCATCCGGCAATCATGGGCTGCGTTAGTGCTGGGTGCTTTTCTGCAAACATTTCTGGATATCATCATCGATCCGGTGGCGTTGCAAGGTAACCGCTGGTTTCTTGGGCAGATATACGGTTACTATGAAGATGGATTGCATTTTGGTGTACCAATTTCGAATTATCTTGGCTGGTTGCTAACCAGTTTTGTATTGGTTGCGGCGTTGCAATGGATTGACCGGAAACCCGATGTGTCAGTGCCGTATGGTGTTTTTGCAATGCCATGGCGTTCACTGCTGGGTCCGGTGCTATATTTGTCGGTGCTGATTTTCAACTGGACAGTCACGATATGGATAGGTGAGTATCTGATTGCTTTGACGGGCATATTCATATTTACGTTACCCATTGTCATGGTGATTGTTTTGGCCATATTGCGCGTCAATCATTATCGTGGGGAAGAATGGCAAGCACATTTAAGGGATTATCCGTGGTCAACGTTAAATCAACCAGAAAAGCAGATGCATGATTAATTTACTGCTCTCGGGCAATTAACTGCTGATCTATTGGGTATTTGCCGATGGTTGTGCAGGTTTGACAGCCATGTTGCTCATTAGTACACTCGAAGCGGGTTAGCTGTCTGCTTCATCACTTCTTTCAAATCAAAAGAGAAATTTAATTTCATGGATATCAATGCGATTCCCGTCGGTGCCAATGTGCCCGGCAATGTCAATGTCATTATTGAAGTACCTACTGGTGGTGAGCCAGTCAAATATGAATTTGATAAGCGCTCCGGTGCATTGTTTGTCGATCGCATTTTACATACGCCGATGCGTTATCCTGCAAACTATGGATTCGTACCCCACACCTTGTGCGATGATGGCGACCCTCTGGATGCATTGGTCATTGCACGTTCGCCATTTCTGGCGGGATGCGTGGTACGCGCCCGGCCGATTGCATTACTGCATCTCGAGGATGAGCATGGTGGTGATGAAAAACTGATCTGCGTTCCGGACAATAAAACTTTTCCATACTATGCCCATGTGCGCGAGCGTGCGGATTTACCCGATATCGTATTTCAGCAGATCGAACATTTTTTTACGCACTACAAGGATCTCGAACCGGAGAAATGGGTGCGGGTAGGGCGCTGGGGTGATGCAAATGAAGCCCAGGACATTGTGATGCGATCCATTGCAATGGCCAAAGCCGCGAATTGACTCGCAATGGATCATCGAGTATCACAGCAGTGTCAATAACATTCTGATTCCGAGACCATACAGTAGTACAACAAAAATGGTTCGGATGATGACTGTTCTGGTTGAGTGGGTGAGTTTTGCCCCCCATGGCGCAGTCAGCATGCTGGCAGCAACCAGCCAAAATAATGCAGGTAAATAGACATAGCCGAGGCTGTGATTGGGAAGCGGTTCATGCTGCAACAATCCATTGACGATATAACCCACAGTACCAGCCAGTGCTATCGGCAAACCGATGGCAGCAGCGGTACCGATTGCGCGCTGAAGCTTAACATTGCATAACGACAAAAAAGGTACGGATAACAGTCCCCCCCCGATTGCCACCAAACTGGATACACCACCAATTATCGTTCCAGTGATGAACAAACCAATTTTGCCTGGCAACTGAAAAAGCGCGCCTGGGCGGAATTGCATCAGCATTTGCGTGGCAGCATAAAATATGAACAGGACAAAAATGATGCTTAGGAACTGGCTCGTTAGGGAACTGGCGAGTCCGGTGCCAGTAAAGGTTCCCAGTAAGATACCTGGGGTGATGTAACGAACGATTTGCCAATCTACTGCGCCATGGCAGTGATGTGTACGCAGACTGGAAGCAGCGGTAAAAATGATCGTCGCCATGGTTGTTCCCAAGGCGAGATGGATGATCCGGTCGGTTGGGAAATCCTGTGCTGTGAAAGCAGTAATCAGGACGGGAACAATGATCAGTCCCCCCCCGATACCGAGCATGCCGGCAAAGAATCCAACGAATGCGCCTGTTAGAAGATAAATCAACCACCATTCCATATGCAGTCCTGATTGCTAATTTCGATTGTTTTACAAAATACTCACAATGAACTGCCATTCGGATGGATCCACCGGTGTAATCGACAGGCGGTTTCCAGTTTGCAGTACACGCATTTTTCCAAGCTCGGGATGTTGTCGCAGTTCCTTGATGGGAATTAATCGGGTTTGCCTGGTCAATGTTAGTTCGACGTTATACCAGCGGGGATTGTCCGGTGTAGCTTTAGGATCGAAATATTTGCTTTGTTGGTTAAATTGCGTGGCATCTGGGTAGGCTGCTTTACTGACTGCTGCAATTGCTACGATACCCGGATCCTTGCAGCAGGAATGGTAAAAGAACACTTGATCTCCTACGGACATTTGGTTGCGCATGAAATTGCGCGATTGATAGTTGCGCACGCCTTCCCAGGCGATAGTTTGATTAGGAGAAGCAGCAAAATCATCCACGCTGAATTCATAAGGCTCAGATTTCATCAACCAATAACGCATGGTTTCGTGTCACATCAAGGGTATTCGGGGGATCGGAATGTATCTTCTTGTATAGGGGCGCGCGCTGATTGTGTATCCGGTATACTATTGCGCATTCAATTCAATCCTGTACGATTGTTCATAAATCTTCAAATCTATTTTTGTTCATTTTAACTGTTTTAATCATGAATAATCACTTGCTTTCCGATATTTCCGTTGAATCCTGGGTACAAGGTGGTCCTATAGTAATGAATGATCTGGTTGGATCGGTGGTTCTGATCGAGGTTTTTCAGGTCAATTGCCCAGGGTGTTTTTTGTATTCATTACCGCGAGCGGTCGAATTGCACGAGCGTTACCACCAGCAGGGGTTAGTCGTAATTGGTTTGGCAACGGCATTTGAGGACTATGATAAAAATACACTCGAAAACTTGCAAAAACTGGTAGCGACCGGGGAAGTGATTGGTGAAACATTCAAGGCACTGGATCGTCATGGCTTGTTAAAGCAAGGTAAGCTGGCTTGGCCCATCCCTTTTGCAGTCGGTATGGATCGGGTAACGGCGGAGACCGAACCTGTAACAGATGAGCGGGTTTTGCACTATGCGCGCCATTTCTTGCCGCAATATGAAAGCCTTGATGAAGGTCAGAAACAGACAGTGTTACAGCAAGTTAAACATTATTTGCAGCAAAAAAGCATGAAAGCGGAAACATTCGAACGGTTTGCATTGCAAGGTACGCCATCATGTATTTTATTTGATCGCAAGGGTGAGCTGAAGGATGTATCGTTCGGTCAGATTGATTACAAACAGGCGATGGTTGAACATTTTCTGGCGGAAAAATAAAAAACGTTCAAATAGGTTGATGGAGATGATCAGTCTGTATTTAGCGTTGTTTCAAGCCAATTTTCAAATGCAGCATGATCGTACAGATCATACTGCCAGCACTGTAACCCCATTGCTTTCCCGGTAGCGATATTAAGTGCCTGATCGTCGATGTATAGCGTTGTTGCTGGATCCAACCGATATGTATGGATGGCATATTCGTAAATGACGGGGGTTGGCTTTAAGGCACCAACTTCAAACGACAGCACTTTGTGTTCGAATAGCGAGAATTCCGGATAAGTTTCAAAAATCCAGGGACAGTGAATGGCATTGATATTGGATATCAGAATCAATCGATGCCCATCATGAGCCAGCTCGCGTACGCAATCCCACATTGAAACATTGATTGTAAAAATATTCCGCCACGCATGATAAAACTGTTCTCGTGTTGCATTACTGTCGAATATGCGTAAAGCCCAATCAGCATAGCTATTTGAATCCACGAGTCCTTTTTCTAGGGCATCTTTTTGTACCATGATTTGCTGGATGCGCTCCACAGGATTGGGTGTCGCTTTCGGTATTAATTTCAACAGGGATGATTCAAAATCGAAATCAAGTAGAACCTTACCGATATCAAAAAGGCAAGTTTTACGGGCTGTAGTCACAGATTTCTTGGTCGAAGGGAAGTGGCGTCGAAAGCACTGATGCTTTATGAAGTAAGGGGATAGGGTTCATCAGATGAACCTTATCCCCAAATAAGCTCCCCACATATGCCGTCAGGCTATCATCTTGAACCTTAAGGTCCAAGGTGGCTGTTTCATGGATACATCAGGCACATCCTGAGTAGGCGCGCACAACAGTATCACTATAATCCACAACCATTTTTTATGAATTGGTTCAAAGAATATAAACCTTAACAAACATCGCAGGGATAAACTCTATATTCGCTATACTATATGATACTTAGATTTCTTTTTTGGCAATTACTTCATCAACTTTTTTCTTGATTGAGATAATTCTACGCTTAAATTCATCGATGTCAAAGCCTGTGCCGTTACGAAGCATCAGTAACTCATGTGTAATCCGTAAAGCAGCGATAATAGCAATTCGATCTGAGTCGATAACTTTACCCTCTGTTTTTATTTCTTGTATTTTTTCAATTAGATAAATGGCTGCAAGTTCAATTTCTTCTTGTTCCTCATCGGGGCAAGTAATGTGAAAATCACGTCCCATGATGGTGATATTCAGAGTTTTACTATTCATTTTCTGGCATATTTAAGAGAAGCGTTTCCAGTCGACCAGCTGCAATATGTATTTTTTCACTCAATATTTCATTTTGTGCATGTGAATCTGCAAGTTCTTTTCGTAGTTTATTGTTTTCGTGACAAATCTCTTTATATTGATTTAAGAGTATAGAAATTTTTTTTTCGAGAGATTTCAGCTCTGCATCCATTGAAACACCCTATGACTGAACCTTTAAAGGTTGATTGTAAAGCGAATCAAATTGCATTATTACCCCCAACTCTCTGGCTACAGGAATTAAGTATGGATTTTAGTAATAAAAAGCAGTGTGAGATTTATAACTTTCGGTGAGTGCCATCACAAAATGGCGCATTACCGGTTTTCTTACAGGTGCATAGCCAGGCCGTGCGGTTTTCGCTGACGCTGAATTTGAGTGGCGTGATCGTGGTATTTTTGTGCGATCCGTCACAAAATGGTTGTGATTTACTTTTCCCACAGGCACACCAATAATAATCTTTACCAGATTCCAGCTTGACTTCAATGGGTGCAAAGGCAGAATCTGAATTTGATGATTGATTCATTAAGATCTCCACACAAAATGTTATCCAGACTGCAGGATTGAAATTGACTCAGGTCATATCACACAATCCGCGCAATTATAATTCAATTGATAATTTAAACAAATAAGCGCAGAGCGCTGGGACTGCCTGCAATGATATGGTTTTTTTTCATCGCAGATTGTATTTCGATCAAATGCTGTTTGCTTTTATGAATTCCACTTTCACTGAGCGGAACACGGTTATCATCGACCATGATGCCTCCCAGCGTATTTGAAAAGATTTTTGCCAGATGTGTCATTTGGTCAAACACCCTTTCTCCGTGTGCAATTCGGGGAACATCCAGCAGGAAAGTAACCCCATGAGTCGTTAGCGATTTCATTTTCTCTGGTAGGAATGGTGTGTTCTCATAATTACTTAGAGTAAATAGAACATGATTGTTATCATCGCGATATTTGAAAACACCTTCGGATTCCAGTTTGAAGCCAGATGCCTCAGCCAATGCGCGGATTTTTGTACCGACAAATGCACCTTCATCTTTGCTGATGATATTGATTCCAATCATGATGTCCACATCGGCGCAAAATTTATCCAGTTTTACGGCTCTGTCGTGGGAACTGACAATATCCGGGCAGTCAGCCGTGGCATGAACTTGCGAGGCAATATCCTGAATCAAGTCGCGAAATTTGGATAGATTGACTTCACTGACGGCGCCTGCGCGATCAGCTAGTTGCAGACAGCCGCGCAAAACGGTATAGCCATCTCCTTCGACATTGGATTCGTTGGTTATTTCTTCCCAGGGTTCATCAACATGTCGCTGTCCCAGCCAATAAACGGGTTTGCCAAAATCAAATTTGCGCTGCAGTAATTTGGCGACATAGGTATTGGCGATGATCGTATCGGATTTGATATTGACGAGATAATTGGTGTTGCCATCATAATCCAACAGGGGAGATGTCGAGTTGGAGACCAACGGAGCAGAGTTTATGGTCGTAGATGGAATATGGCTGGGAATGGTAACTTTGTTCAGATCGCCAAGACTGTCAGGCAGGTCATGCTGATCGAATGAATCATGAGAAATTTCAGAAGATTCGGACTTGTTGAATCTGGGTTCGATTCGTTGTGATGTTTCGTCAGTATCTTGCGTATTCAACAGAATGTCATGATGGTCATGATCAAACGCTTCCTGTATCTTACGGCGATAACGCTGCTGCTGAAACCAGTTAAAGATGACTACACCGGTTATGACCAAAATTCCGATGATAATCAAACTTAACTGCAAATCACTCATGTTGCTCAATATGTCCATATCATCTCCTGAAATACCCTCGTTTAAGGCACACTGAATTAGATCATGCCAGCTTTATATGTTCAACTGTAAATCTAGCCAACTTGCTCTTTTACGAGGCCTCCCATGCTGATTGCATCGGCTATTTCAACCGCTACGATTTTGGATACGCCTTGCTCCTGCATGGTGACGCCAATCAGTTGCTGCGCGATTTCCATGGTAATTTTGTTGTGACTGATGAATATAAACTGTGTGTGTGTCGACATGGTCTTAACCAGCTCGCAAAAGCGGTTGGTGTTGACATCATCGAGTGGTGCATCGACTTCATCCAGTAGACAAAACGGGGCCGGATTGAGGCGGAATAATGAAAAGATAAGTGCCAGTGCAGTCAGGGCTTTTTCGCCACCAGACAGAAGGTGGATGGAACTGTTTTTCTTTCCGGGTGGTTGAGCCGTCAATTGCAATCCGGCATCAAGGATTTTACCATCGCAAAGTTCCAGTCTTGCCTGTCCTCCCGCAAAAATGATCGGAAAAATATCGCTTAAATGTCGATTAACCTGATCATAAGTCTGCTGCATGCGTGTCCGGGTTTCCTGGTCAATTTGTTGAATGACGTTTTCCAGGGTTTCAATGGCTGTGATCAGGTCCTGCATTTGTGCAGTCAAGCTGGTTTTGCGAGCATGTGCTGCTTCCAGTTCCTGCAGAGCAGCAAGATTGACCGAACCTAATCCTGCTATCTCGTTTTGAGTACGATTGATCTCGATTTGCAAGGTATTAGTCGATTTCTTTTCCAGCAGCGATGTCAAAGCCGCGCTATCCACTTTAGCTTCCTGAAGCATGATTTCGTATTGCTCGACAGTGAGTTTGGCAGCTTGTGCCTTGAGTTGATGTTCATTCAAGGCAGTGCGGTGCGTGTGAATTGATTGTTCGCATGCCATTCGAGTGCGTTCGGATTCGCGCAAACTATTGGCTAGATTTTCAGCCCCCTGTTTATTTTGGGCGAGAATCTGTGATGTATGGTTTCGGCGGACTCTGGCTGCTTCCAGTTGATGGTTAAGTGGATTGTCATCAAGGCTTTCTAGCTCCCTGAGAATATTGGATTTTCGTGATGCCAAGGTTTGCAGTTCGTTCTGTATCGACTGTAAGTCATGCTCGATTTCAGTGAGTTTATTGTTACAAGTTTTGATGTGGAATACTGTTTCTTGTTGTTGTTTTGATGATTGCTGCAGGTTCGTTCGCAAATCATTCAAGGTTTGATTGGCGGTATCCCAAGTCGATTGATTTTGTTGAATTTCTTGCTCCAAGTTTGCGATCTGGATCACATTATCTTTGATATTGAGGCTCGCGGATTCCTGCAGGGTGAGTTCGGTTACGCGAGCTTGCTCGATTTCGTGTAATTCAGTATCGATCTGTAGCTTACGATGTATGGTCTGCTCATGTAATTGCGATAATTTGACGAGCTCAAGTTGTAATTGATGGTGTTGTTGCGACAACTGTTTGCTGCTCGAGCTGACCTGTTGTGATGTCTGATTTAGTTTATTGCACCGCTGCAGAGCATCTTCAAGTTCTTTATTGTGTTGTGAAATGGATATGTTTAATCGGTTGATTTCTTTATCGAGTTGCTTGAGTTCTTGCTGTCTGCCAAGTACACCATGCAGTTGCGAGTCAGGTGCATAAAACGTCAGGCTATTGCGGGTAATGACGTGTCCTTGTAGTGTGACCAGTGATTCGTCAGGTTGCAGTCGTGTTCGCTGATTCAGACCAGTTTCAAGATCGGTGGCGGTACGAATATGCTGCAGCCAATCCCGCAACAGATCAGCAAGATGTGATTCTTCTGTTGTGACATGATCAAGAAGCAGCTTCGGTTTGTCATTTTCCGCCAGTGGCGATTCAACTGTAAGTATGTTTGATGCAATAGTTGATTTCTCGTGCATTGCCCATTTGCCCGGAGGAATGATATCGCCCCATTCATCCGAGTATTCCAGTTGATTCATCTCGATGCTATTTAGGCGTTCACGCAAAACTGCTTCCAGCGCAGTTTCCCATTCGGGATCAACTTGAATTTTTTGCCATAATCGCGGTAGCGCATCGAGTTTCTGTTGATTCAACCAGTGCGTTAATCGGGTATTGCTTTCGAGTTTTTGCTGCAAATGGTGTAATGCCTGATGCCGTGCGCTGAATTCGGAATGGGCATGCTGCAGTTGTTGTAATGTTTTTGAAATGTGTTGTTTGGATTGTGTTGCTTCCGCTAGCATTTTGCCAATTTGCTCGAGTCGGACCTGCTCCTGTAGTAGTTTTTTCTCGACTTCATCAGCTTGAGTTTTAAGAGTATGTAGCTGTACCGTGTCCGTGTTTGGAAGTTTCGTCATTTCTTGCTGTAAGCGAGAAATACGGATTTCAAGTTGCTGCAGATTTTTGTAGGCGTGCGATGAGCGGTTTTCCTGTAATTGGCTGTCCTGTTTCAGGGTAAGCAGGTTATTTTTTAACGTGACAAGTTTGTCCTGTTGTTGCAGGAAACAAGCTTCTGCATCAGGTAATTCGGTTTGTAAGTGATCGTTGGTTTGTTGATGCGTAGCAAGTAATGCCTCCGCTCCAGATTTTTCCCTGGTCCAGTGCACGAGGTTCAAGTGAGTTTTTTCCTTCAGATCATCATATTTGCCGAGATCGAACTCAATCATTTGTATTTGATGTGCGAGTCGCGTTTTATTTTGCTGAAGATGGCTGATCTCCAGATCGATGCGACCGATTTCTGCGTCCGTAGCATATAATTCGCCCTGGGTTTTCAGCATCGCCTCATTGATTTGGTATTCCTGCTCTCTGTACTTTTCAAGTTGTACTTCAGTTATGTCATGTTTATTCAATAAAACATTAATTTCGCTCTCTAAACGATTGATTTCTATATTCGCATTATCATATAGTTTGACGGCTTCCTGCTTGCGTTGTAACCAGAGCAGGGATTGGACAGTTTGCAGTTTCTGCTGTAATTGCTGGTATTGTTGCGCACGCTTTGCCTGTATTTCGAGATGTTGTAGTTGTACGTCAAGTTCTTGGCATATGTCTTCAAGTCGTGTCAGGTTTTTACGTGTTTCGGTCAGGCGAGTCGCCGTTTCCTGTCTTCTTTCCCGGTATTGCGAGATGCCTGCTGCTTCTTCCAGAAAGCTTCTCAATTCTTGCGGTTTGGCTTCAATGATGCGGTTAATCATGCCTTGCTCGATTATGGCATAACCTTTTCCACCAACCCCTGTTCCGAGAAAAAGATCAGAAATGTCACGACGTCTGACTTGCAAGTTATTGATGTAGTACTGAGAAACACCATCACGATGTAAGATTCGTTTGATTGCAATTTCGCTGTAACTCGCCCATTGCCCAGTTACTTTATTGATACTGTTGTCAAAAACGATTTCCACACTAGCTCGTCCCAAGGCTTTGCGTTGGTTTGAGCCAGAAAAAATCACATCTTGCATGGAGTCCCCACGCAGCGCAGATGCTTTCGATTCACCCAATACCCACCGCAATGCGTCGATGATATTGGATTTTCCGCAGCCGTTGGGGCCAACAATGCCGACAAGATTGTTGGATAGGGGTACTTGGGTTGGATCAACGAAAGATTTGAAGCCGGCCAGTTTGATTTGGGCTAATCGCAATTTTCTATAAGAAATAAAGCAGTTATAATATAAGGTGTATGTGTGGCGCTACGAAGAACGAAATATATTGTAACCGAATTTACTTAAATACGAGCATTAACAATGTCCAGTAAACCTCAGAAAAATCTTGAAACATTTCCTAATCCCTATCCCAATAGAGATTATCAGATTCATATGGAAATCCCTGAATTCACATGCCTGTGCCCCAAAACCGGACAACCGGATTTTGCTACATTGATACTCGATTATATTCCCGACAAAAAGTGTGTTGAACTCAAAAGCCTCAAATTGTATACGTGGTCGTTTCGGAATGAAGGCGTTTTTCATGAAGCCGTTACCAATAAAATTCTGGATGATCTTGTTTCTACACTGAAACCCAGATACCTCCGATTGATTGCACGTTTTTATGTACGAGGTGGCATTTTCACCAATGTAACAGTTGATTACCGTAAAAAAGGATGGAAAATCCAGCCGAACATTTCTCTACAGGACTTTACTCCCCAGTCCAACTTCAAGTATTGATCTCACAATACACATTAACTATGATTAATATGATCATGTATTTGTTGAGTAATATATCAATATTTCTGTTTGCGAAGAAAAAATATTTGTTTGCAAAGATTAATTTTTTAGTTATCCTTAACCCCATTGTGAAGATACAAATATGCTATATAAATGATTTTAAATAGAAATTTTTTATTTGCTCTTCTCATCTCTGTACTTTTCTTCAATTCTTTTCTTCAATCATCAGTAGCCTCTGCCGAAAGATTTGTACAAGATGAAAGTTTTAATCACGACGATTTATGGGATCGTATTCGTAGCGGTTTTTCAATAGCTGGCCCTATTGATCATCATGCTATTCGTAAACTAGAACTTCCTTACGCACGTAACCCCAAGTCGTTCAATCTAATCGTTAAAAGCAGCGAGAAATATCTTTTCCATATTGCTGAAGAAATTGAGCGTCGTGGCATGCCGATGGAGATTGCCTTACTGCCAATTATAGAAAGTGCATACAATCCATTGATTAAATCGAATAATCAATCTTCCGGATTGTGGCAGTTCGTGCCTTCGACAGGAAAGCTTCTTGGTCTGGAGCAAAATGTGTGGCACGACGATCGCAAGGACATTATTGCTTCTACCGCTGCAGCTTTGGATTATTTGCAGTACTTGCACAAAAAATTCAATGACTGGAAACTTGCTATTGCTGCTTATAATTTGGGTGAAGGGACTGTAAGCAAGGTCTTATCACGAGGTGCGCACAAAGGGAGATCGCGTGATTTCTTTGATCTCAACTTGCCTATTGAAGGCAAACAATATGTTTACCGGCTATTGGCAGTCAAGGATATTATCGCCAATTCTAGGAAGTATGGCATAAAGCTTCGACCGGTACCCAATCGACCGTATTTTGAGACTGTCAAAATACACGAACCCATCGATATCTCCCTCGTAACCCGCCTCGCAAATATATCCGAATCAGAATTCACCGCACTAAACCCGGCGTATAATCGATACGTCATCAAAGTTGCCACTGAACCCAGAACGCTGGTGCTTCCCAAAAATAACAAAAATGTTTTTCTCAAGAATTTAGAGACCTATCACGACCCTAGAGTGACGTGGCAGATTTATCATGTCAAGAAAAGCGAAAATATTAATGAGATTGCTGCGCGTTTTCAAACGACTGTCAAACAGTTGAAAGCAATTAATGGTATTTCCAGGAATCGTAATCTGACGTTGGGGCAGAAAATCTTGGTGCCGCAGGTTTCAGCTGAGAATATGGCTAATACCGGTACGGGGATTGCGAACAAGATGCTTCAGGCAAATGTACATGTGGTCAAATCCGGTGATACCTTATCGGATATCGCGAAACGATATGGCACTACCGTCAAAAGAATCAAGACGCGTAATAATGCTGGCGATTTGTTTATTGGTCAGGAACTGGTGATTACAAAAGGTTAATCTAATATTTGACTTGGTGTTTCACACCGCAATCAGATTTTACTCAGAAATTCAAAGGCCCAATTTACTCCAAAACCAGTTACGTCGCTGTCTACTGCGCCGAGACCGCCTTTGTGGCTGCTTGCTGATAAATCCATATGTAGCCACGGTGTGTCATCAATGAATTTTCTCAAGAAGCAGGCAGCAAGAATATGATCTGATTCACCACCGATTTCGCATTGCTTGATATCGGCAATACTACTTTCCAGACTTTCATTGTAGTCGCTATTCATTGGAAAAGCACAAACTCTTTCACCCGAGTTGCACCCCGCGGTTACTGCTTTTTGAATCAATTCGTTTTGATTGCTGAAGATACCGCAATATCTTGAACCAAGAGCGGTTATCATGCTGCCAGTTAGGGTAGCAAAGTCGATGATCAGATCGGGCTTGTTTTTAGCTGCCAACGTCAAGGTATCGGCCAGTACCATTCGGCCCTCGGCATCGGTGTGAACGATTTCAATCGAAAGCCCGTTTAAAGCAGTAACAATATCGTTTTGTTTGTAGGCATGCGGACTAAGATGGTTTTGTGCAATCGCCAGCCAGCAGTCAAGTTTTATTGGAATTTCTGCACGGGTGACAGCAAGTAAAATACCCAAGGCAACAGCTGAACCATTCATGTCTTCATGCATGCCTTGCATATAGCGAGGTGGTTTTAAGTTGTGTCCGCCTGTGTCAAAACAGATTCCCTTGCCAATAATAGAAATTGTTTTACCTGGATTGTTGATGTGTTTGCCATGATACTGTAAGTGAACTATAGCGGCATCCTCTGATTCACTACCCTGAGCAACTGCAACAAATGCACCGGCACCCATTTCCCGAAGTTTGTGGATATCGAATTCTTCATATTTCCATCCCTCGTTTTCTGCCAGTTTTTTGATTTGTTGACGGTAAGTTTTTGGGGTTAGTTCGTTGGCTGGGAGAATTGTCAATCCCCTAGCCAGCAGGTTCCCTTCAGCAACTGCGCGTTGTGTAGTGAAATTTTCATTGTCTTTATAACCGTAAAGGAAAATCTTGGTGATAGGGCTTGCAGTTGGATTTTTTTTGCGAACAGGAAGTTTGGCTCCGTTAATCCAGGTTACATAAACAGCTAATTCAGAAAAAATTTTCTTTTGTTGCGTACTTCCATATACTGCAATATGAATCTCGGACGGATTTTCAGTGAGTAATAATTTGACGGCTTTTCGCAAGCTTGTTTGTTGTTCAAACGTTGAATTATCAGAATCAACCATCACCCAAACACATAAAGCCCCATCTTCCAGGTTTGCATCCACGGGATCATGGCAGAGATCCGCCTGAGCCATATTTCGTCGGCTAAGAGTTTGTAATAATGTGGCCTCACCGGGGATATTGTATTTTTTGGATAACTTTTCTTGTTTGGGAATTACGACAAGAATGTGTGATGCGCGAATAGATTGATCAATAGGTGATGCATTCTGGAAGAGTGATGCCAGCATTGAAAACTTTCCTGTTTAATATTATTTTCTGAATGGCTGTCGGATAAGTCATTTCGCCATGATATGAGTGTTTAAATAAGCTACTATTATATACGTGTTGCATGATTTATGGTCGTGTAAACAGGTGCCATTAGTGTAACCAATCATAATACTGACGAGGGATTTCCTTTAAAGTGCAGCAATACCTTCAATTAATGCGACATGTCATTGATCATGGACATCGTAAGTCTGATCGCACCGGTACAGGTACGATTTCTGTTTTTGGCTACCAGATGCGCTTTGATCTTGCTGATGGATTTCCGCTGGTTACGACCAAGCGATGCCATCTTAAATCGATCATTCACGAACTACTGTGGTTTTTGCAAGGTGATACCAATATCGGTTATTTACAGCAGAATGGTGTATCGATCTGGGATGAGTGGGCTGATGCAGATGGTAATCTTGGACCGGTTTATGGCCAACAATGGCGATCCTGGACTGCTGCCAATGGGCAAAAAATTGACCAGCTAAAACAGGTAATAGAACAGATTAAAAAAACGCCAGATTCACGCAGAATGATTGTTTCAGCATGGAATGTTGGCGATCTGGAGCGTATGAAGCTTCCTCCTTGTCATGCGCTTTTTCAGTTTTATGTTGCTCAGGGTCATTTATCCTGCCAGTTATATCAGCGTAGTGCCGATATTTTCCTGGGAGTACCCTTCAATATTGCATCTTATGCCTTGCTGACACTTATGATTGCTCAGGTTTGCAATTTGCTCCCGGGAGAATTCATCCATACACTGGGCGATGCACATCTTTATATGAATCACCTCGAACAGGCACATGAACAGTTGAAACGTCAACCCAAACCACTGCCATCTATGAAACTAAACACAGGCATCCGCGATATTCTTCAATTTCGCTATGATGATTTCACTTTGGAAGATTACGATCCGTATCCTGCTATCAAAGCTACTGTGGCTGTATGACTGCGCACCGATTTTCCCTGTTGGTGGCTATGGCGAAAAATCGAGTCATCGGCATCAATAATCAATTACCCTGGTACCTTCCTGATGATTTGAAGCATTTTAAGTCTTTGACGATGGGGCATGCCATTGTGATGGGACGAAAAACTTATGAATCGATCGGTCGACCGTTGCCGGGACGAATGAATGTCATCGTGACGCGCCAGCAACATTGCAAGATTCCGGGAGCTTTGGTTGTGAGTTCAATTGAGAGTGCATTACGAGTCTGTGAAGAACATGATGCGACGGATAGTGGCGAGAGTTTTATCATCGGAGGCGAGGAGTTATATCGACAAACTCTCGCTTTAAGTCAACGTATTTATGTAACCGAGATACAGAGCGTTTTTGAGGGCGATGCATTTTTTCCCGAGATTGATCGAACGGAATGGATAGAGATTGAGCGCCAGAAACGTAAGGGGAAAAATGCAGAAGATCTGGAATATCACTTTGTCATTTTGGATCGTCAAAGCGCAACCTAGGTATTTGAACTGACAATGACCAAGAATTAGAAATGAAAGAGGGCGAAATGATATGACATTTCGCCCTCTTTTATGTATTTCTTGTTGGTTTGATATTTTATTTCTCGTAATTTCCTATATTACTTTGACGTCGGGTAAAGGAAACCCGTTGAAGTTACTTGCATAGGCAGTGGTATAGGCGCCTGCATTGGGAATATAGATGAAATCTCCTTCTTGCAGGTCGCAGGGTAGCATCAGATCATGCACCAGAACATCAACGGAATCACACGTTGGTCCAGCCACAGACCATGGTATTGTATTGCCTTTCCGGTCAGTGATGATTTCGTACCGTAGCCCTTCGGTGATTTCAATCACTCCTCCAAACATACCCGCATCCCAGTACATCCAGCGTTTGCCATTGCGTGTGGCTGTACCGACGATTCTACATACAAAATAAGCCGAATCGGATACCAAGTAACGGCCGGGTTCGGCCATGATTCGAATAGTCTCAGGCAAATCGGCAATGGCTTCATTGATAACCTGAGCAATAATCTCTATGGATGGTATTGGTTTTACATGACGAACGGGATATCCACCACCGATGTTAAGTAAACGAGGATTTAGTCCTGCTGCTTTCATGTCGGCAAAAACCTTTTTGGCTCGTTCGATACCGACACGCCAGTTTTGGGGGTTGCGGCATTGAGACCCGACATGGAAAGTTACACCGGCCAGGTCGGCTTTCAGGATTGCGGCCTCATGAATAATGTCATGGATATCGGCCAAGTGCGTGCCAAATTTTCCTGCTAGTGGCCAGTCGCTGCCAATATTCGGTGTGTCGATGCGCAAGTACATTTTGGCATCGGGTTTGACGCTAACAATTTTACGTAATTCTTCAATGCTGTCGAGTACATACCATTCAACCCCTTTTGCAGCTGCATATTCGAGATATGCACGAGATTTCATGGGGTTACTATAGAAAATTTCAGCAGCAGGTACACCCAATTCGAGTAATAAATCAAGCTCGGCAATGGATGCGATTTCAAATCCGGTGCCTTCTTCGATAAGGGTTGTCAGTACTTGACGGTCAGGGTTAGCTTTGACTGCATAATGCGGATGAACACGCGGCATGGCCGCTTTGAATCGTCGGGCCTTTTGCCGGATGATGTGACTATCAACAAGCAAAAATGGGCGCTGATAGCCTTTTTTTAATTCATTCTGAACATGTTTAAAGTCCAGACTTACTTCGGGATGTGTGTCGAATAAAACTTCAGATTGATCAGTTTTTTGCAGTGTAGAGGAATGTCTAGACATGTGAATTTCCTTTTATAAATGACTACGTTTCAGGAATATGGGAATTGACTTGATCAACTGGAGCAAAATAGTTCTTGATAGCTATCATGATGACCTCCTTATCAGTAAGTTTGTTTGTGGTAAAAATGCACGCATTATAATCCGCATTTTAACTAAATCAAGCATTTTTTTTCTACTGCGGATATATTTTCTTTGATCAAATTATCTTCTTAAAAACAGTATGTTGTTACATGTCTAAATAAAAACGGTTTGACGGTTTTTTCGTAAAAAAGTTTAAAGAAATTTTGATTGATCAATTGAATCGATGAAAGCGATAAAACTGGCGTATTTCGTGACATGGCGGAACGAGGGCTGCGGCATATGAATTTTCTTCAAGTGATAGGGTATCTCAGACCTGAAAAAGATTGTTACTGATGTGAAATTGAGAATATCCCAGATTATCCGTTTTTTTCTGTGAAGCGGTAAGGTTTAATCTCAAATTTTAGGCAAGGTAACACCATGTTGTCCCTGATATTTTCCGCCACGGTCCTTGTAAGATGTTTCGCAAACTTCATCGGATTCAAAAAAGATGACTTGCGCTACACCTTCGTTGGCATAGATTTTGGCGGGTAGGGGAGTGGTGTTGGAAAATTCCAGTGTAACAAAACCTTCCCATTCCGGTTCAAATGGTGTGACATTGACAATAATACCGCAGCGGGCGTAGGTGGATTTTCCCAGGCAGATGGTCAGTATATTTCGTGGAATGCGAAAATATTCAACGGTTCGAGCCAGAGCAAAGGAATTGGGCGGTATGATGCAAACATCGCTTTTGACATCAATAAACGAGTTGGAATCAAAATTCTTGGGATCGACAATCGTGGAATTGATATTGGTAAAAAGCTTGAATTCGTCCGAACAGCGAATGTCGTAACCATAACTTGACGTGCCGTAGGATACGATTCGCTGATTGTCTTTCTGGCGAATCTGATCGGGTTCGAAGGGTTCGATCATGCCGTGGTTGAGTGCCATGTTGCGTATCCATTTGTCTGATTTAATCGTCATGTTCTAGCCTTGCCTAGTCATTTTCCATGATGATTTTGGTAAATAATTCAGAGTGGTCCTCGGCAGATTCGGCCACTTTTACGGCAATGCGCCGGGCAATCATACGATAAGTATCAGCGATTTTGCCTTGCGGTTCCGCGACAACACTGGGTTTTCCAGTATCCGTATGTTCTCGAATCCTGATGTCGAGTGGTAATGATCCCAGTAATTCCACTTGATAATCCTGGCACATTTTTGCACCTCCTCCGGTGCCAAAAATCGGCTCGGTGTGCCCGCAATTCGTGCAGGTATGGGTGCTCATATTTTCCACAATTCCCAAGATTGGAATCCCCACTTTCTCAAACATTTTAAGTCCCTTGCGAGCATCCAGTAGTGCGATGTCCTGAGGTGTAGTGACAATGACAGCACCAGTGACAGGAATTTTTTGTGCCAAGGTCAGTTGAATATCGCCTGTTCCTGGTGGCAAGTCAACGATCAGATAATCCAGATCCTTCCAGTTTGTATCATTCAACAATTGTTGCAGTGCCTGGGTGACCATGGGACCACGCCACACCATCGGTGTCTCGACATCAATCAGCAATCCGATGGACATGGCCTGAATACCATGCGCGTACATGGGTTCCATGGTCTTGCCATCAAGTGACTCGGGGTGACCACTGATTCCCAGCATCTGGGGTTGTGATGGACCATAAATATCGGCATCCAGTATGCCCACATTGGCACCTTCAGACGACAAAGCCAGAGCGAGATTCACCGCTGTGGCCGATTTGCCAACTCCACCCTTGCCTGAAGCTACGGCAATGATGTTTTTGACGCCTGGAATCAACTTGACACCGTGTTGTGCGCTATGCGGAATGATTTTGCTGTTGACCGTGACTTGAATATTGCCTATGCCGGGAAGGGATTGAAGTGCATGAACTATTTGCTGCCTGACCTGATCCCTGACACTTTGGGCTGGATAGCCCAATTCAACATTGATACTCGCGTTATTGCCATCGATATGTATCGTGCTTATCGCTTGCATGCTGATATAGTCTTTTCCCGTGGTGGGATCAATGGTTTGTTTCAGGATGGCTTGAATCGCTTGTTCAGATACGGTCACTACTTACTCCTTTTCGGCTGCCAAGTAACGGTTAATAATTTTTCTGGAAGGATGGTAACAAATATCGGGAATCTCTACACAGTTTGTTACAATTAACCTTTATACAATATGGGTTGTAGTGGGCGAATGAACAAACGGAAAATTCTGGTTACCTCGGCTTTGCCTTATGCCAATGGCAGTATCCATTTGGGGCATCTGGTGGAATATATACAGACGGATATTTGGGTGCGTTTCCAAAAAATGCGTGGAAACACGGTGTATTACGTCTGTGCCGATGATACGCATGGCACTCCGGTCATGCTGCGTGCCGAGAAAGAACAGATTTCACCCGAAGCCTTGATTGCCCGGGTACATGCTGAACACTTGCGGGATTTTACCGGTTTTCACGTTCATTTTGACAATTACTACAGTACACATTCCGAGGAAACACGACACTTTTCCGAGGACATTTATGGCAAGCTCAAGGCAGCCGGATTGATTGCTGTGCGTGGTATCGAGCAACTTTTCGATCCGGTTAAGAATATGTTTCTGCCCGATCGATTCGTCAAGGGTGAATGTCCGAAATGCGGCGCCAGGGATCAGTACGGCGACTCTTGTGAAGCCTGTGGAGCAGCCTATACCCCAACAGAGTTAAAGAATCCTTATTCGGCCGTATCGGGAGCCACACCGATTACCCAATCCTCGGAGCACTATTTTTTCAGTCTGTCTGATCCACGATGTGCAGAATTCCTGCGTCAATGGACAAGCGAGGCAAATCACCTGCAATCCGAAGCTGCTAACAAAATGCGTGAATGGCTTGGAGAAGAGGGGGATAACAAACTCTCCGACTGGGATATTTCCCGTGATGCTCCCTATTTCGGATTTGCGATACCCGACGCACCGAACAAATATTTTTATGTCTGGCTGGATGCTCCCATTGGCTATATGGGCAGCTTTAAAAACCTGTGTGCACGTGAGCAGATCGAGTTCAATGCATTCTGGCAAAAGGGATCGACTACAGAGCTGTATCATTTCATTGGCAAGGATATCCTGTATTTTCATGCCTTGTTCTGGCCAGCCATGCTGGAACACTCAGGTTACCGTACGCCCACTAAAATTTTTGCGCATGGTTTTCTCACTGTAAACGGCGAAAAAATGAGTAAATCACGTGGAACGTTCATCACGGCAGAAAGCTATCTGAATCAGGGCTTGAATCCCGAATGGCTGCGATATTACTATGCTGCCAAGCTAAATGGGACGCTGGAAGACATTGATTTGAATCTGGAAGATTTTGTCGCGCGCGTTAATTCCGATTTGATCGGCAAATTCATCAATATTGCCAGTCGCTGCGCCGGTTTTATCAGCAAGCGATTTGATGGCAGACTGGTTTCAGGTGAGCTCTATCAACAATTATGTCAGACGGTAAATGATCGATTTTCTGGATGGCGACCGGATCCAATCGAGAAAGCGTTCGAGGAACGTGAGTTCGCGGCTGCCGTGCGCCAGATCATGAAATGCGCGGATGAAGCGAATGAAATGATTCATGCACTAGCTCCCTGGGAAATGGCCAAGCAACCGGAACGCGGTGATGAATTGCATCATGCTTGTAGTCTAGGCATCCAATTGTTTTATTTATTGTCGCGTTATTTGAAACCCATTCTTCCTGGAACGGCAAAACAGATTGAAGCCTTTCTCAATTGCGAGTCATTGGCCTGGCCGACGCTGCAAAGCGATCAACCTGTATCC
>JAAEXZ010000137.1 GCA_017879645.1 Nitrosomonas sp. | reverse complement strand
ACCTCTGTCTGCGGTACCGCAACGATTCCTTCCGTAGCGTTTGGCGGATAGATTTTGACGTCATAGCGCACTGCTTCAGAACAGATGTCCTCTATTTTCTTGGTGATGTTGAGATGGACAAAGCAGGTCGTTTCAAAAGCCGGATCCACCACCTGGGTCACTTCAGGATCCAGGGTGCAATAGGTCCGGATGTCATCGGTACAGTCGGTAAAGAGCGCGCCGGAATCATCCTTGACTTTGACCACCTGGGTATATTTCCAGATGCCGGATCCTGTCGCTGCATTATACTGGCACCAGTCGATGACGGTCCAGTTGCGCAGGATCTTGACACAGGCCCCTTCGGTCTGCTCAAAGCGTGTTTCTTTCAGGTTGATACCGATCGTTGCACAAGCATCATTGAGGATGGTAGGCTCGATGGTATCGGGTATACCGCAGTTGTGTACTTCGATATCACCCGGCCAGATGATATCATCATTCGGGTCATTTGGATTCTGGTTGTTGATGTAGAACGGATCAAAATTGATGACCCAGATCTTTTGAGTACAAGAACCTACACGGCCGGCTGGATCAGTTGCCGTAAAGCGTCTCTCGACCAGTTTGACAGCGCCGAGTGGGGCATCACCTGGTAAATCATCGCCGCTACAATCATCATACACCCGTACACGGACATCGAGATTCAGATTACAATTGTCCGTGACATAGCCATCCCGACCCCATAGGTGAGGTTGTGGGAAATTCGGATTGTCAGGATCATTGATCACGATATTCTGACGATCAGCCTGGGTGTAGGTAAAGCCATCCACCACGGTACCGAAAGTTCTGTTATTAATATCTTCAAGGGAAGCGGGATCAAACCAGTATTTGCAGCTCACCGAAATATCCGGCGGGCAGGAGATGAGTGGAGCCACCTTATCCTGGACCGCTACTTCCACCATACAATAGTTGACATTACCACGCAAATCTTTGACTTCAAGTTGCACAAGGATATAATCCCGACCGGCATCGCAACAGGACACAGGTACATACTCGTTGTAGATCAGACCACGGTCATAGTCATCTACATCGCCATCAGGGGTATGATCATGACCATCCCCGGTCCAGTCGAAATCAATGCAGCTGTCCATCCGGCGCGCTCTGAAGGTCACCGGACCACAGTTGTCGAAACTACCATCATCCAAAGTGGTTGCAGGCAATAATGCCACACCCATCGGATCCTGGTTGTTGATGGCGATCACCGTATGGGCATCACAATATGCTGTTGGCGGTGTGCTGTCATAAAGGTCCATGGTGGAATTGCAAACGGTCAGATTTTCACAATCATCGCGAACTTCCCAGGTGATCTGGTACATGCCTATACCCAGATCAGGCAGGATATACTCACCGTTGGTAGGCTCGACAATCTGACCGTTGAGTTTGAGTACATAGGTCAGCGGATCGGAACCACATTCATCATAAGCAGGCGGAGGGGTCAAATGGACCTGCGCTCCACAATCCCCAAAGTCAGATGGGGCACTGAAGATCTCAGGGCAATCCACCACAGGAGGCTGATTGTCTTCGACATTGATGATCTGGGTATATTCAATAATATTGGCTGAATTACACCAGTCGACCAGACTCCATTCCCGTTTGACCGCATAGGACGAACCGCAATATGGAATGACTTTATCGATATACCCTACGAAGAAGGTGCCGCAGAACGGACCGGTGATGCCTCCGATACAATCGGGATCAGGTGTGCCGTCAGGACGGATACAAGGATTTCCACAATAGATCGTAGTATCGCCAGGCAACACAAACTGATCAATGGTGCCCCGTTGCAAATAGATTTTTTCCTGGCAGGTTGCCGTACGTCCACTTGGATCGGTGGCTGTCCACGTCCGGGTGATGATATTGGAATACAAACCATCACACATGTGGAAGTCACTTTCATCCTCATAGCTGATCGTGGTGGGGCCGCAATTATCAATCGCGGTCACTGAATATTTGTTGCCACCAATCGGCGTCACCACCGCATCATCCGGTACAGGGAAATGCGGGATCGCCTGAGGCCTGATATCATCGGTACAATCAAGTGTGATATCGGAGCAAGTCAGCACAGGTGGCAATTTATCCTCGATGAGGAGTTTGCTGCAGCAGTAGTTGCCCGTCTCCGGATCAGTAATGCAGGCTTCGAGGAAATCTCCGATATGAGGCCCGCCGATCAGTACACCATTTTCATATTGGACATCCGGATCTGTAAAGTGAATCACATATTGATCATAGCAACCATAATTGTCGCCTTCGAGGAGCATGTCTGCGGTGATGAGGGCTTCGCAATCCAGGGCTACTGACACATGCAGGGTATCCTGGCAAGCGAGCTCAGTGGTGCCCGGATATTCCACCACGTTCACATCAAAGGAACATTCCTGCGAATACCCTAACTGATCACTGACCATAAAGACCAGGTGCGTAATCCCTACCGGGAAGTATGCACCGGATACCAGACCGGTACCATCAATCTGGCTGATGATAGGCTCCTGACTGCACAGCCCGGTTGGATTCATAGTATAGTTGACGACTGCACCGCATTCACCGGGTCCTACATAAGTCACGATATCATTCGGGCAATCCATGATAAACAATCCACCCTGCAGGCTGACGACGACAGTCTCTATAGTTTGATTTCCCTGGTCATCCGTAGCAGTCACGGTGATGGTAACCTGGTTGGAGGTCATGAAATCTTCGCAGGTGAGTTGCACTTGACTGAGCGCAATGGCTACTTCGGGATCGCAGTTATCTTCGACTGAAGTAATGACCATATCAGGAGTGATCGCGATGGAATCACCGTAGGCAAAGGACACCTGGGTGTCATGAACCTTGAGTGTCGGACGTGTCTGGTCGATGAGATAAATCATCTGTGTATGTTCTTCGACATGGCCGCAATAATCTTCGCAAACCCATTTGCGTCCAAACTGATAGGGGGCAATTTCACCAAGCTCTACGGAATACATGGTATCCATGAGGTAGGAACATGCATTGTCGGGCACTACGAGATTGCCGGTCAAATTGAGATCCATCATGTCAGCATCGCAAGGGATGTAGGCATCAGCGGGGAATTGTACCTGGGCCATACTGTAGTTCATTACCGTGATATGCTGAACGGAGGAACGTTGATTACCACATGGGTCAGTCAATGTCCAAACGCGTTGAATCACAGGATTGCCACCGCAGTTGGCGAGAGCAGCCATATCATCATGCCAGGACACATCTACATCCTTTTCTTCAGCACAGTTGTCGGTAAAGACTTCTACTTCACCTGTAAAATTGAGATCAGTAGGATCATCCTCACAATCGATAACAACATCCAGCGGAGTGTAGAAGATCGGTGCAAGGGTATCGATAAACTGGATATACTGCGTAGCTGTGGAGAAATTACCACAAAGGTCAGTAGCTTTCCAGACCCGCAGACGCTGACCAGTGGCATTGCACAAAGCCAGGCCTGTATCGTTGTCGGTATAGGTGATATCAATATCTTCAGCTGGGGTACATTCATCTACTGCAGTCGCATAACCAAGTTCATCGTTGTTGTCTCTAAACTCGCAACTGATGGTCAGGTTGGCCGGCAAAGTAATGACCGGTGCTTTGTGGTCGACGACCTGTATGGTCTGGACGCAACTGTTGCTGTTACCACAGTCGTCATACACGACCCAGGTACGGAGGAGTGTTCCGGTGCCATTACATCCGGTCAGACCGGTGGTGTTGTCAAAATGGAGAAGGTCCATATCAGCAAACGGTGTACAATTGTCACTGATCACTGGACTGCCCAATACAGAAGGGTCTACAGAATCACCGCAATTGACTTCGAGAGATCCACCACAAGTGATAGAAGGGGCTGTTGTATCGACGATCCGGATATTTTGGGTTACGGATTTAGAATTGCCGCAAAGGTCAGTGACCACCCATGTCCGCTTGACGGTTCCGGTATGGTTACAGCCTACTACGCCGGTGAGATCATCTGTCATGACTACATCCAGGAGGGCACCTGGTGTGCAATTGTCAGAGGCATTGATATTGCCGGTCACTTCTACACCGAGACCGGACTCACAGGAAATGGTGATGGCTGGTGGTGGTGTGACTACTGGAGCTTTGGTATCAGTGATCGTGAGGACCTGTACACAAGTAGCTGTATTGCCACATTTGTCGGTAGCGGTCCAGGTACGATAGAGGTTGCCGGTATAATTGCAACCGGTCAGATTGGATACATCATCATCGTAGGTGATTTTGATGTCTGCTATCGGCGTACAGTTGTCCGTAGCCCGGGCAAAACCTTGTGCTTGGGGAGAGCGATCATCTTCACAGGAGATCGCATAAGAAGCAGGGCATTGAATTTCTGGTGCTTCATCATCCACAATTTCGATGGTCTGCACACAGGTGGCTACGTTGCCGCAATCATCTGTAGCTGCCCAGGTCCGATAGATAAAACCGGAGCCATTGCAACTGCCTGCCTGGCTGACATCATCCGTATAGGTGATATCGATAAAGAGGCTGGCTGTACAATAATCTGTGGCTGTGGCTTTGCCATTAAACTGTGGT
>JAAEXZ010000041.1 GCA_017879645.1 Nitrosomonas sp. | reverse complement strand
CGGAGATAGCTTGGGTGACACCCTGCTCTTCATTGACAAGATCAAGGAATTAGGTTGCCAGGTTTCTCTCTGCAGTTTCGATGGCAATCCTGAATTCAACCACATCTTGAATGACGTCAAGGTTGATTATCTGAAAATCGATGGAAGCCTGGTTTGCAATATTCTTCGTGATCCAAATGACCTGGAACAAGTCACCTCAATTAATCAGCTTGCGCATCAAAATGGCATTAAAACCATTGGAGAGCTGGTCGAATCCGATGAGATCATTGCCAAACTGAGTGAATTAGGGATCGATTACGCACAAGGCTTTGGTGTCGCCAAAGCTCGTCCATTCCGGGAGCTCGAGTAAAAGCAAGGTGAATTCTATGCCATAAAACAACAAAGGGGAACAGCCTGGTTATACTGTTCCCCCTTGCGTATTCTCGAGAATTTCTGAACTACAAGGCCTTGACCAGATTTTCGACAACTTTCTTGGCATCGCCAAAAATCATCATTGTTTTATCCATATAGAACAAATCATTATCCAGTCCCGCATAACCCACCGCCATACTCCGTTTCACTACCATCACAGTACGCGCCTTGTGAGCATCCAGAATAGGCATGCCATAAATCGGACTTCCTGGCACATTGGCCGCTGGATTGACCACGTCATTCGCTCCCAACACCAGCACCACGTCCGTGTTGGAAAAATCGCTGTTAATTTCCTCCATCTCCAGAACTTGCTCATAGGGAATTTCGGCTTCAGCCAATAACACATTCATGTGCCCTGGCATCCTTCCAGCCACGGGATGAATGGCAAAACGCACATTCACGCCTTTTTCGTGCAGTTTCTCGGCCAGTTCCTTGACAGCATGCTGTGCACGGGCAACCGCCAATCCATACCCGGGAACAATTATCACGCTGTCTGCATTGCCCATCAGGAAAGCTGCATCGTCAGCACTCCCGCTGCGATGTGTTTTCTGCACGCCACTATCCGCTACTGCAACACCACCATCACTGCCAAAGCCCCCCAGTATCACAGACAGGAATGGTCTGTTCATGGCCTTACACATGATGTACGAAAGAATGGCGCCAGAACTGCCAACGAGCGATCCTGCAATGATCAGCATCGGATTACCCAAGGAAAAACCAATCCCGGCTGCTGCCCAGCCAGAATACGAATTCAGCATGGAAATCACAACAGGCATATCGGCACCGCCAATCGGAATAATAATCAGGAAACCCAAAATGAAAGCAATCGCTGTCATGGCAATAAAGGCTGTCCAGTTTGTGGTTTCAGTGAAGAAAAACCATAAACCAAAACCGACCATCGCAATGGCCAGTAACAAATTAATTGCATGCTGGCCAGTAAATACCACTGGAGTACCGCTCATGCGCCCCGACAGCTTCAGAAAGGCAATTACCGATCCGGACCATGTCATGGCACCGATGAACGTTCCCAGAAACAATTCGAGTTTGCTACCTGCTGGCAAAACTTCGGGCAAACCGAACGAAACCGGGTTGTTGACTGCAGCCACTGCAATAAATACAGCAGCCAGCCCCACCAGTGAATGCATGAATGCCACCAGTTCGGGCATCGCCGTCATTTGAACACGCTGCGCCACGATCGCACCAATCACTCCACCGACCGCAATGGCACCGAGAATCAGCGTCCAGTTTTGCGTAAGTGTCAAGGTTGTAGCCACAGCGATGAGCATCCCGATCATGCCAAACAGATTGCCACGGCGCGCAGATTCCGGCGAACTCAACCCTTTCAGGGCCAGTATAAAAAATACAGAAGCGACTAAATACGCAAGTGCTACCCAATTAGCTGACATTTATGCGTTTCCTTTTTTATCTTTTTTCTTGAACATTTCCAGCATGCGCTGACTCACCAGAAATCCGCCAAAAACATTGATGGCTGCCAAAGCCACAGCGGCTGCACCCAACCACACACCCCAATCGGTTTCAGCCGGTCCAGCAGCAAGCATGGCGCCAACCAGAATAATGCCAGAAATGGCATTGGTCACAGACATCAGTGGCGTGTGCAAAGCAGGAGTCACATTCCATACCACATGATAGCCAACAAAAATGGCGAGAACAAAAACCGTCAAATTGATAATAACTGGATCAACTTCACCAATCATGATAACTCCTTTCAAATTCGTTAACTGATGCTCAAAATCCGATTTATCCCTAATGCGGATCTTTGACAAATACAACCAGGATTACACAATGATTTCACCGCCAGTACAAACCAGTGTTCCAGCAATGATTTCATCCTGGCGATCAATTTTGAGTTCACCATTTTCAGGATTAAGCATCAAATTAATAAAATTCAACAAATTACGCGCATACAATGCGCTCGAATCTGCAGCCACCAACCCTGGAATATTGGCAATACCGACCAAATGTACGCCATGCTTGACAACAGTTTGATTCAATTCGGATAAAGGACAATTACCGCCCGCCTCCACTGCCATATCGACAATGACCGAGCCTGGTTTCATGGCTTGCACGGTTTCTTCCTTGATCAAAACAGGCGCTGGTCGGCCCGGAATCAAAGCAGTTGTGATGATGACATCCGCAGCAGCGGCACGTGTGTGCACCAGTTCTCCCTGGCGGCGTTTGTAATCTTCCGACATTTCAGTTGCATATCCGCCTGCGGTTTCAGCCTTGGCTTTCTCCTCATCGCTTAGCGGTACCTCAACAAATTTTGCCCCCAAGCTTTCAACCTGTTCCTTGGCTGCAGGGCGCACATCAAATGCTTCCACCACGGCACCGAGCCTTTTCGCGGTCGCTATTGCCTGCAAGCCCGCAACCCCCGCACCCAGCACCAGTACACGCGCTGCCTTGACTGTACCAGCTGCAGTCATCATCATCGGAAAGAATTTCTGGTACACATTGGCTGCCATGATAACCGCCTTGTATCCAGCAATATTGGCTTGGGATGACAAGACATCCATGCTCTGCGCACGAGAAATTCGCGGCAATTTTTCCATTGCAAATGCAGTCAATCCGTATCTGGCCAACACTTCAATACCTTCCTTGTGTTGTGGCGCCAATAACCCGACAAGCACAGCATCCTTACGCATCATCGCCAGTTCCTCAGCTTCCGGTCCACGCACTTTAAGGATAATTTGTGACTGCACATACAACTCCGCAGCATTGTTCACGATAACTGCACCTGCTTCCTGATAAGCTGAATCTGGAATACTGGCGCCAGCACCAGCTCCCGATTGCACTGAAACTTGATGAACACCCTTGGCAGTAAATTTTTTCACAGTCTCCGGTGTTGCGGCAACACGCGTTTCACCACTGCGAATCTCTGCAGGTATGCCTATATGCATCGACGATCTCCCTTTTTACCCAACCTGCTACTGATTAAAATTGTGCTTAATCTTCCAAAGAATTGCGCATTATAAATCAATTTGTCCACAATGCATTACCGCTCACGGGAAAAACTTGATCGAAACCACATTTCAACAAACAAAAAGCAAGACATCTGGAAACGACCCTACACAAATAAGCAGACCGACAAATCTTCTGTCGGTCTGCAGATTCCTGACTTCTTCCTGACTTGAATCTTCCTGACTACATGCGGCTCAGGCAGCGACCAATCCATTGATTGGTCAATTTCTCTTGTACGGTATT
This sequence comes from Nitrosomonas sp., assembly GCA_017879645.1. GTDB lineage: Bacteria > Pseudomonadota > Gammaproteobacteria > Burkholderiales > Nitrosomonadaceae > Nitrosomonas. The sequence continues at coordinate 18,063 of JAAEXZ010000041.1, read as the reverse complement.
CTGACGCAAACGAGTGGCCAGTCCGGAAAAATCGACCTGATCCAGAGGTTGATCCTGATTGAAACAAGAAAATACATAAGTAATCTTTCCAGTTTCCGGATCCTGATGCGGCTGCAAGCATTGCGCGCAAATTTCCTTCATCATGCATTGCATGGGCGAATTGATTGAGCCAATAGCAAAATGATCGGCCTTCAAGTAAGGCTTCAGCTGATTGTGGCGCGCCACACCCACTGCCGCCATCATGCGATCCGAACCGATGACAATGATATGATCGGCATCCGAAAAAGCAACGAGCTGCTCGCCCAAGCGACCACTGGCATAGGCTTCCATGGCTTGTACGATATTCCCAACGAAACTTTTATCTTGAGGTCTCGTTGCCGCAAAACCAGGCGATTCGTCGCAACACCACACCACGATATCTGCTGCTGCTTCGATTTCGGCAACCTTGTAGCGATCCACCAGCTTTTTGTAACCGGCAAAATACAAAACCTTTGAGCCAGCAGCCCGAGCCGCCGCGCCGATCGAAAACAGCACGGCGTTACCCAGTCCCCCTCCTGCCATGATGATCGTCTTGCCGTCGGGAATTTCAGTTGGTGTTCCAGTCGGCCCCATGAGTACCACCGGTTCTCCCGGCTGCATCAAGGTGCATAGATTGGAAGACCCCCCCATTTCCAGCACGATCAGCGATACCAGACCGCGCTCAACGTCCACCGAAGCGCCGGTCAGGGCCAGTCCCTCCATTGCCAGCCGGGTATCTGCTGCAACAGGCGCCAATGTGGTGTAATTCTGGAAGCGGTAAAACTGCCCGGGCTGAAAGTGCTCGGCTGCCATTGGTGCATGCACTACCACCTCAATAATATTGGGAGTCAGCCTGACCACCTTGTGCACAATAGGTCGTAGTCGGTCATTCAACACAGCAAAAAACTGTTCCGCAGGCTGTTGAAGTCTGGGCGTAATCCGCTCCAGCACCCGACTTACGATCGGATAGCCTTGCTTGGCACTGGACATCGCTTTCACCACATTACCTGAGAACGATGGATGCAAATCCCCGAAGAAGCTGATGAAGCGCCCATCCTGGCAATCCCTGTAATAACTGAGCAATACCCGTGGAACTTCCGGCTTGGGGTTGCCATAAGCAGGCTGCACCGGGTTGCCCTCCTCATCGCAGGCAGCGAAATAGCGACCATCGAGCTTGAATATCTTTTCATCTTCCCTGGCCAGTACCGTATTGGGTTGCGTCCCCGCAGCCACCAGCAAGGCGCGCGCGGGTAGCCCAACCTGCCCAGCATCCTGCCACTGACCAGCATCATCGCGTTTCTGCACGGAAAATTGCGCTGACTGGATATGTCCCCATACATCCACATTGACCCGTGACGGTGTCATACCTTCCGCAAACCAGATTCCCTCTTCCAGCGCTTTCTCGACTTCTTCGTGATTCAGCGTATACGATGGGCTGTCGATCAATCGCTTGCGATAGGCAATGGTTGCACCACCCCATGATTGCAACAATCTGATGATCTGCGCGGGTCGACCTTCTTTCGCAGCCAGATCGCGCTCCGCACGAAGGGCTCTGGCATGCGCGAGGTATTCTTCGGCAATGACCTTTTCTTCCTCGTCCCAGATGTCGCGAATGGCTGTTTCTCCCTGCACAGCCGACAGGATTTCATAACGCTGCAGGAATTTCTCTACCTGTACCGGATAATAGGCCAGCGCTTCCGTCGCGGTATCAATCGCCGTCAACCCACCGCCGATGACAACCACTGGCAGACGCAATTGCATGTTGGCAATCGAATCATGTTGAGCAGCCCCCGTCAGTTGCAAGGCCATCAGAAAATCAGATGCAGCCCGAACCCCACGTGCCAGACCATTCGGTAAATCCAGCACAGTCGGACGACCGGCCCCGGCCGCCAGTGCGATGTGATCGAACCCCATTGCAAAGGCATCATCGGCTGTCAATGTACCGCCAAAACGTACCCCGCCGAATAATGCGAATTCCTCACGGCGTTCCAGCAACAATCGTATCAACTTCAGAAAATTCTTGTTCCAGCGCACGGTAATGCCATACTCGGCTACACCACCGAAACCACCGGCAATCCGTTCGTCCAGATCTTCTTCCAGTGTGCTGGCATGTTGAATGGCATTGAAGGGCACACGTTTCCCACGCTGATTGACACCACAAATTTCTTCCGGCAAAGGCTCGATCTTCAACCCATCTATTCCCACCACCGCATGACCTTCATTCATCAAGTGATGAGCCAGCGTATAACCCGCAGGCCCCATACCGACCACCAACACCTTGCGACCGGATGCCGCCTTGGGCACCGGGCGGCGCAGATTGAGCGGATTCCAGCGTGTCAGCAAGCTGTAAATCTCGAATCCCCAGGGTAACGCCAGTATATCTTTCAGAGTCCGTGTCTCAGCCTGGGGTATATCGACGGGATCCTGCTTCTGGTAGATGCAGGATTTCATGCAGTCATTACAAATCCGGTGACCGGTTCCCGCGCACATCGGATTGTCGAGCGCAATCATGGCCAGACTTCCCACGGCAACGCCTTGCGTTTTCAGCATGTGAAACTCGGAAATCCGTTCCTCCAGGGGACAACCAGCCAGGAGTGCACCCAGTTCACTGCGCTTGAATGTGCGCGGTTCATCCGGTGATTTGGGTTTTTGCACCAGGCCTTTGGAGCAGGAATCCTTACCCTGCTCGTGACACCAGATGCAATAATTGGCTTCATCCAGCGCCCCCATCAGATCGGTACCTTGATCGGTCAAGGCAAAACCCTCACGTTCGCGAACATGATCTAGCCGGTGCACGGTGTAACCTGCCGATTCATCGGTCTGCAACGTCAGCAAATGCTGAAAATCAAGTTTTGCAGGCGATTTGAACAGAATTCCCTGCTGAGTGTGCCGCTGGCCGACAGGTGTGCGCAAGGCCCAAGCAGCATAGCGCAATGCCTTGGTCAATTGCGCTTCATGCTCTGTTTCGGCTTCCATCCACTGTGCAACCTTAGTTGCAAAAATCAGCTCCGAGAAAGGCTTGCCGAATTCAGCCGCCAGTGCCTGTTCCAGCGCTATACCATCGATTGTCGCCAGTTCCTCGTCGGAGACCTTGCTCTTGGCACGGCGCTGAACGAATTGCCGTTTGCAAAAATACAGTGGTGCCAGTTCATGATGTCTGGCAGCCAGCTGCTGCACGGCATTTTCAATGTTAAACAGACGGGCGATGAAATCCTCGAGCCACGGTGCAATTTCAATCAGTAATGCCGAATGATCTTTCGGCAACAATGCTTCAGGCTGGGCTCGCGCCTGCACCAATTTTTGATGCAGCATCTCGTCACCGGTATGCAGAAAATCCATGAAAATCTGATCCAGTTTAACCAAGCCAGCGCGCTGGTACAGATCAGAAATGGAAAAACCGAAATTGAAATTGGGTGAAACCGCTATCTGGGTAGCCACCGTTGCATCTAAGTTTGTCATGATAATTAGGTCTTTTATTTTTCTCGTATACTAAAATTCTGCATGCATATCATACAACCGCTCAAGCTAACTACTATTTCCGCTTTTGTTCATAGTCCGATATCCAGCATATAAATTCGTCAGGCAGCATGGGTTTGGCAACAAAATAACCCTGTATTTCATCGCACCCCAATGCTGCAACCAATTCGAAATCAGCCTGGGTTTCGATGCCTTCCACCACTACATTCAAACCAAAGGCCTTACCCAATTTGATACTCGACTCGAGAATCACGCGAGTCGCCAGATCCTCCGCCGCTTTATGGGCAAAAATCCGGTCAATTTTCATTTCCGTAAAAGGCATGTACTTTAGCGTTTCCATGGACGCATAGCCGGTACCAAAATCGTCAATCGACAGACCGAATCCTTTTAACCTGATTCGTGTCAGAATATCAAGACTTTGCGCAAAGTCCCTACCCAGTTTTCCCTCGGTGATTTCGAGCACCACACGTTCGATGGGGACATTGGAATTCTGTACAGCCTCCTGATAAATCTCCGGCAGGTTGAATCGATCCAGATTTTCCATCGATACATTGACAGAGATCTTCAGGTCCATTCCCTGCTGTAACCAAGTATCGAGTTGCTGTACCGATTTACGCAGAATGTTGCGAGTAAAGTCATTGATCAAACCATTCTGCTCAATGACGGAAATAAAATTATCCGGGGAAACGTAACCATATCGTGCATGCTGCCAGCGAGCCAAACACTCCACACTGGTAACACGACGATTAAGGGCACAGATCTTGGGTTGATAAAAAATCTTAATCTGATCTGCCAGTAGCGCCTCTTTTAGTTCATCGACACCAAAGATCTGTCTCGATCTGGATGATTCCACCTTCACTTGCACTGGCAATGTCAGTTTTTCCAGCAAATCCGCCAATGCACCGATAGTCACAGGCTTAACCAGCGTACCGATGACACTCAGCCCCCTGACGATGGCCAGACGTTCGATGGCTTTCAGCAAGTCTTCATCGACACCTGAGAATAAAACAATTTTTCCACCATATTTTTGATTTGCAATATTCCGCAAAAATTCAATGCCATCCATCCCCGGCATCTCGATATCGCAAATCAGCAAATCAACGTCATCAATCTGCGTCGACAGCACGAACAATCCCGCTTTGCCGTCTTCTGCCACCAGCACTTCATCAACATCCAGTTCTTTTAACAAATGACTGACAAACTCAAGCATGAACCTGTCATCGTCGAGCACTAACACCCGAGTCTTTTTTCTCTCACTCATTCAACAATCTAATACTTTTTAAATTTTTAAGTTCGTCACCTCTGGAATATCTTGATCTTAGAGTAATATCATCTTTGCGTTATAACCACTTCAAAAGCGTATTGATCAGTAAATCCGGATTGATGGGCTTAGCCAAAAAATCATTCATGCCTGCCTGTTGACACAATTTCCGATGATATTCATCGGCATTTGCTGTCAATGCAATAATGGGCAGGTTGATCCAGCGTTCATCTGCACGGATTCTTTGCGTTGCCTCCAAGCCATCCATCACGGGCATCTGAATGTCCATCAAGATGCAATTGAATACTGTCTGATCCAGAATCCGCAGCGCTTCCTTACCGTGCTCGGCAATCGTAACGGTAGCTCCGGCGTATTCAAGAATTTCCTTGACAACCAACTGATTCAGCTCGTTATCTTCCACAACCAAGATTGAGGATTGTTGCAACTTCTGACGTGCATTCGGTGCCAAGTTCATTCTATTGTCGCCAATTCATTCTTTTATCGTGAGTAATCGATCCAATAGAGTGCATGTCCATTCCATGCCTGGCAGCAAATTACTCGCTCTCTACAAGCCAATTGCTCATTGATAGCGAAAATGACATCACAATCGAACAGGCAATCAGCAACAATAACCAAGACTGCAATACTAATCCCCTAAGTCACAGCAACAATCCCATCAACACGTTCCTGCGCTGTACCCAGGCATGCTCTTCAACACAAAACCGAGGCTCTCTACATCCAAAACACATTCCTCTTTTTCAGGTCGGCATGATCATGCCGGCGGCAACCGTATTATTGGTATTTTCATCAATGACAATGAAACATCCTGTTGCACGGTTGCGCGCATAATCATCACAAACCAGATTCAACTGCACTTTCAATGTCACTCGTGCAATATCATTCATTTTCAAGACACTCACATCCTCGTGGACCAGAGTATTGACGTCCACTCGGTACCCGACTTGATCAATAATCACCTTTGCTATACGCGTCGACTGCTTGATGAGGTACTTTCGCCCCAGATCAAGCGATTGCTCCGACAACCAGCACAGCATCGCATCAAAATTTTTGGTCACTCTCGGCGTTTCCTCAGCCTTTGTCAGCATATCGCCACGCGAGATATCCAGTTGATCCTCAATCGTCAACGTTACCGATTGCGGAGCAAAAGCCTCAGCAAGTGCACCTTCATAAACCCGTATTTCCTTGATTCGGGAACTCAATCCGGATGGCAACACCTTGACATGATCACCCACCTTGATGGAACCCGATTCGATCCTACCCATATACCCGCGAAAATCATGCAGTTCAGGCATATGCGGACGACAGACCCATTGTACCGGGAAGCGAAAATCTTCACGGTTGATATCGTCTTCGATAGATAAAGTTTCCAGCAAACTCATCAAGGTCACCCCCTGATACCAGTCCAATCGATCTCCCCGTTCTACCACCATATCACCATGTAGCGCCGACATCGGAATGTAGGTCACATTGCGCAAATCAAGTTTCTGGGCAAAGACGGCGAACTCATCACAGATACTTTCGAATACTGATTGCGAAAATTCCACCAGATCCATCTTGTTGATTGCCACCACCAAATGCGGAATGCCAACCAGACTTGCAAGAAAGGCGTGCCGACGCGACTGTGTCAGTACCCCCTTGCGCGCATCAATCAGGATAACAGCCAGATTCGCAGTCGATGCGCCGGTAACCATATTGCGCGTATATTGTTCATGCCCAGGTGTATCGGCGATTATAAATTTGCGCCTGGGTGTCGCAAAGTAACGATAGGCCACATCGATGGTGATACCCTGTTCACGCTCAGCCTGTAATCCATCTGTCAGCAATGACAAATCAACACCTTCCGAACCCCTTTTGCGTGTCGTGTGTGTAATCGATGTCAGCTGATCCTCAAAAATAGACTTGGAATCGTGCAATAGCCGACCGATCAGCGTACTCTTGCCATCATCGACGCTCCCAGCAGTAATGAAACGCAGTAATTCACTTTGCGCAAGTGATGTTCTTTCGCTATCCAGCATTGACAAACCTTATTTAAAAACCCATGTAGCCATAAACCCGCTCATGATCCAGCATAACTGAGCCAGTTTATGTAAAAACCCCTTATCCGGGCCGCACCTAGAAATAGCCTTCTTTCTTGCGCAATTCCATCGATGCTTCCGAGGTCTGATCATCCATTCGAGTTGCCCCCCGCTCGGTGATACGCGTCATGGCCGTTTCAGCAATGATCGCATCGACATTTGCAGCATGCGATTCCACAGGACAAGTACAACTCATATCACCCACGGTACGAAAGCGCACCATCAACTGTTCAATTTTTTCGCCTGCTTGTGGTTGTACAAGATGAGACACCGGCAACAAACCAGTTGCACGCCGGATCACTTCCCGATAATGAGCAAAATATATTTCCGGAACTTCCAATCTCTCGCGTGCAATGTATTCCCAGACATCCAGTTCGGTCCAATTACTAATGGGAAATACCCGGATATTCTCGCCAGGATGCGTGCGGGTATTATAAATATCCCATAATTCCGGGCGCTGATTTTTCGGATCCCATTGACCGAACTCATCGCGAAACGAAAAGATCCGCTCTTTGGCTCGCGCCTTTTCCTCATCGCGCCGCGCTCCGCCAATGCAGGCATCAAAACGGAATTCGGCAATGGCATCGAGCAGGGTTACGGACTGAAAAGCATTGCGGCTTTGCGTCTCGGAGCGCAGCACCACTCGACCTTTTTTGATCGAATCCTCCATACTGCGCACAATGAGTCTCTCGCCCAGCTCATTGACCCGACGGTCACGAAAAGCGATGACTTCGGGAAAATTATGTTCGGTATCGATGTGCATCAGCGGAAAAGGAAAACGTCCGGGGCGAAAAGCTTTCTCTGCAAGTCGCAACAATACGATCGAATCCTTCCCGCCGGAAAACAGTAATACCGGGTTACCACATTCAGCGGCAACTTCGCGCATGATATGGATTGCTTCGCTTTCTAGCGCATCAAGGTGAGTAAAGATAGGGTGATTCATTTTTCTGTAAAATATCGTGATATCGCAAGCAGTAGCGGATACCGTCTTTATTGTGCGCGGTCCTTTGCTTCTTTATTCACCGAAACCGCTTTACTGGCATGCAAACCGCATTCTTTGGTTTCCGGTGTTTCCCACCACCAGCGCCCGGAACGAATATCTTCACCGGGGGTAATGGCACGTGTGCAAGGGGCGCAACCGATACTGGGATAAAACTGATCATGCAACTTGTTATAAGGCACCTGATACTGCTTGAGATAGGACCAGACATCCGCATTCGTCCATTCCAGCAACGGATTCACTTTCTGTAAATGATTATCCGCATCATGGGCAAAAATCTGCAAATCATGCCGCGTCGGTGCCTGCTCGCGCCGGATGCCTGTAACCCAAGAATTTTTGCCTTGTAAGGCACGCCGCAATGGCTCGACCTTGCGAATGTGACAGCAAGCTTTACGCAACTCCACACTCTGATAAAACCCATTTACACCATGTTCGGCAACATAGTCCTCGATCTGCTTGACGTTTGGAAAATAAATGCGTAATGGTGTCTTGTAGCGCTCTCGCACAGTCTGCATCAAATCGTAGGTTTCCTGCGGCAAGCGACCGGTATCCAGACTGAACATCTCGATATCCAGGTGATAGCGATCGATGATATCGGTAAGTACCATATCTTCGGCACCCAGACTATTTGCAAAGGTAACCGGCGCAAAGTTGCGTACAGTCTCGGTCAAAATGGCAACCACCTGCTCGACTTTAAGTGTTAAATCTTCCATCTCAGACCTGCTGTGCAGTATTTCCTTTGCGTTGCACCCGGCGAAATAGTGGCAACTTGGGTTCGCAAGAGTTCTGATAGACCTCGGAAAAATCGCTCAGGCCTTTCAGTGCGTCTTCAATATTGCGATCCGAACGCGGCGCAAAAGCATCGAAACCGACCCGTTGCATATAGAACAACTGATCCCGCAGCACATCGCCAATAGCGCGCAATTCTCCGGTATACCCCAATCTTGCACGCAGGTTAAACGCGATTGAATAGCCACGCCCATCCGAGAAACGGGGAAAATCGACCGCGATGACAGTAAATTTCTGAATATCATCTCGCAATGTTTCTGGTCGCTCATCACTGGCCAGCCACACACCAATTTCAGCACGCTGTTGCAGTGCATCCCGCTGCTTCAACCAGACCTGGAGTGGAACAATCACCTTTCCGGGAACGACAGTGACACTTTCGGCCACATCGTGTTCCCCCAATCGCAAAACCATCCAGTCATCAGCAATGATCTCCTTGTTTTTGATAATCATCACACTAGAACCTCGGGGAGTAAAATGGAACCTCGTATTTCGCAGGTACGACGGCATGCTTGTCAGCCACTGGTTCTTCCTCGACGGTAAGCTCTGTCGCAAAAACATGTTTCTTGAAGGGCTCATGTCCGACACGACGCACCGTCTCAATAAAACTTTCTGCCTCGATACGCTCCTGCAAATAGACCTGCAACAGCCGATCAATCACTTCCGGCACCTGATTGAACGTGAACGATGGTCCTATAATCTTGCCAATCGAACTCAGATTACCTTCCGCTCCACCGATCGACACCTGATACCATTCGTCATGCGCCTTTTTCTCTACACCGGTAATACCGATATTACCGATATGGTGCTGCCCGCATGCATTCATGCACCCCGAAATATTGATGCTGATCTCACCGACATCATGCTGAAAATCGATGTCTTCGAAACGCTGTGCAATTGATTTAGCCAGAGGAATGGAACGTGCGTTTGCCAATGTGCAGAATTCCGCCCCCGGACAACTGATGATGTCTGTCAACAGCCCAATATTGGGCGATGCCAGCTCAAGCGCTGTAGCTTCCTGCCACAACTGGATCAAATCCTTCTGCCGCACATCCGCCAGCACGAGATTCTGCTTGTGCGTAACACGCAATTCCCCAAAACTGTAACGATCCGCCAGATCGGCAATGGCATCCATCTGCTCAGCCGTTGCATCACCGGGAGTACAACCTGGTTTCTTCAGTGACAACACCACCGACACATAACCAGGAACACGATGCGGCCTGACATTACGCATCACCCAATGGGTAAACGGACGACTATCCGCCTTGTATGCACTGATCGTGGAATCATGATTACTCAGTGTTTCGTATGCCGGATCAGTGAAACAACCCGCTACCCGTTCCACTTCCTCAGCAGTCAGTGTTCCGGAACCATCCTTCAAATCCGTCCAGTCGGCTTCGACCTGGCGTTTGAATTCGTCGATTCCCAGTGCTTTGACCAGAATCTTGATACGAGCCTTGAATTTGTTGTCCCGACGACCATACTGGTTATAAATGCGCAAAATCGATTCGACATAAGTCAGCACATGCTGCCAAGGCAAAAACGCGCAAATCTCGGTGCCAATGACAGGCGTGCGTCCCAATCCGCCTCCAACCAGAACACGAAAACCAATCTCGCCCTGTTCATTCCGGACTGCCGCCAAGCCAATGTCATGCGCATAGATGGCCGCGCGATCTTCCTGCGCACCACTGATAGCGATCTTGAATTTCCTCGGCAAATAAGCAAATTCCGGATGAAAGGTGCTCCATTGACGCAAAATCTCAGCGAAGGGACGTGGATCCACCACTTCATCAGGTGCCACCCCAACAAATTCATCCGATGTAATGTTGCGCACACAATTGCCCGATGTCTGGATGGCATGCATTTGCACCGACGCCAGATCGGCAAGGATATTAGGCGTTTCTTCCAGCTTCAACCAGTTGAACTGGATATTCTGACGCGTCGTGAAATGACCATAGCCCCGATCGTATTGGCGTGCAATATGAGCAAACATGCGCATTTGTTTGGAGGAAACCAGACCATAGGGTACGGCGATACGCAGCATGTAGCCGTGTATCTGCATGTACAGGCCATTTTGCAAGCGCAATGGCATGAATTCCTCTTCTGTCAATTCCCCCGACAATCGACGGCGTACCTGATCGCGAAACTGCACGACACGCTCATCAACGATCCGCTGATCATATTCATCGTAGCGATACATTTTTATTCCTCGATAACTATCTGATTTAATGCAACCCACCCAACAAGAACTTGTGATCGCCCATCATGATTCTGTCGAAGCATAATGTTTTGATACTGGCAACAACAACGCTGCATCCAATGGAAATTTGGCACCATATTTCATGATATGGTTCACATCGTCATCTTCATCATGTCTCAGCGCCACACCAATGTATGCATGCTCGCCAGTCTCTCCAACGACAATACCAATTCGTCCACCACAACCATTGAACCAGGTAACTTGTTTAGGTTTATTCTCAATATTTGTACTCATTCATCAATCCTTGTTCGTTCATGGTTCTGCGCTAAACAATTAAAAATAGCGATCACCATTTGCAGCTTCACATCATTTTATTTCGCAGAGCTCAAACATCATTTGGCGCCCGCCGGCAGCCGCCCATGCATCCTGATTTCAATACTGCTGGAACGCAATGGAAATTCAGATAGTCAGCCAATCACTGTATATTGCAGCAAAATGAAACCAGCACGTATTCTACCAAAAACCGAAGGATAATCGCTTGTAATTCGGCACAAAAACAAAACAACCCCTCCAGCTTCATAGATGGAAGGGTCACTTGTTGCACCGCGCTCGCTTACTAGCAATTCTTACAGTCGCATGATTGATGCAGAATCATAACAACACAATATATTATTTCAAAATACTATTATGTTACATTTATATAACTATACTTTATAGCTGCACGATATTAACCATACATGCGCTTAACGAACCAGAAATCACATTCCCAAATCCATGAAATTACAGCAACTGCGTTACTTGTGCGAAACAGCTGAGCACGGAATGAATCTATCCAGGGCAGCTAAAAATCTTCATACTTCACAACCTGCCATCAGTAAGCAAATCCAGATGCTGGAAGATGAACTGGGAGTCGATATTTTTTTGCGTAATGGCAAGCGCATTGTCAAGATAACACCACCAGGCCAACTCATTATAAAAACCGCAACGCGCATGCTGCGCGATGCCGATAATCTCAAAAAAATTGCACAAGAATTCACCAATGAGGCAGGTGGAACGCTCACCATCGCCACTACTCACACACAGGCACGCTATAGCCTGCCACCGGTGATCAAGCGTTTTACCGCTCGTTACCCCAAGGTCAAGCTGATTTTACGGCAGGGTAGTCCTGTACAAATCGCAACCTTAGTTACCTCAGGAGAGGCCGACATAGCCATTGCCACGGAAGCCATCGAGCAATTTCATGAACTGGTCATGCTGCCGTGCTACCAGTGGAACCGATGCGTGGTCGTTCCACCCAAGCATCCATTGTCGAAATTGAAGAAACTCACTCTGGAAGCCATCAATCAATACCCGATCATTACCTATGACTTCGCGTTTACCGGGCGCTCCAAAATCAACCAAGCTTTTGCCAGTCGCGGCCTCGATCCCAATGTCGTACTGACTGCAATTGACTCGGATGTCATCAAGACCTACGTGGAACTGGGTCTAGGAATCGGCATCTTGGCCAACATGGCTTTTGACGCCAAACGCGATAAAAATTTGCGCGCCATCGATGCCAGTCATCTGTTCGAACCCAGTACCACACGCATTGGTATCAGTCGCAACAATTACATTCGCAGTTACATCTTCGATTTCATTGAGATGTTTGCTCCACATCTGAATCAGGAAAGCGTCCAAGCGAAACTCGACAGCAAAGACAGTAAATCGCATGATGTAGAAAATTCAAATTGATTCCTGTTGGAATTATCAGTACGATGCAGAGAAGTAGGCGAAGAACCGCATCCTGACGGTTGCTTCTCAATCATCCTGGAGGTTGATCACCATGAAGCAGATTTCGGTTTTTGTGGCAGCAATGGCGATTGCGATGATTTTTGCGCTGGGATCAGGCATCTACAATATGTCTGCAACGGAAAAACACTGGCCCATTACGGAAAAAGTAATTGAATGGATGCGAGAAAATTCCATTGCCACTCATGCCAAGGATTTACCCGTTCCAGTTCTTGAGAATGATGAATTACTGAAAAGCGGTGCCGAACATTATCATGCCATGTGCACCGGCTGCCATCTCGCTCCGGATATGCAACCAACCGAGCTGTCCTCCGGATTGTACCCGCAACCTCCGGTTTTTCATCAACGCCCCCCCACAAACGATCCGTCTCAAAAACTGGAATATGCCAGAAAATACTTCTGGGTCATCAAGAACGGGCTGAAAATGACCGGCATGCCCGCCTGGGGATTGAGTCATGACGACAATGAAATCTGGGCAACGACGGCTTTCGTACTCAAGCTGCATGGCATGACATCCACGGCATACGAGCATCTCGTGCAATCGGCGGAAGGCCATGCGCACAGCCATGATCACTAAAAACACTAACAGGCTTCAACTCAGAATTTGACTCATTCACAAATCAATGAACAGCTCATAGCCAATTACCATAATACACATTATCAAATTGGCACCATTTCGGGATTGATCACACTCCGGATCGATCACTTTTCACAAGCTCTGGCAGAATTTCTACTGACCTCCCATCAATCCACCGCAGCAATCATCAGCGCATACAATCCCCATAGTCAGTCATTGAGTTCTGAGGAAAATCAATCCGCCCACGAATCACTCAGGCAGCATCTGATGCAACATGGTCACCCCATGATTGGGGGGCTGAATATTGATCCCACCGGTCAATGGCCTCAGGAAAAAAGTTTTTTTGTATTGGGCGTGGATCTCGAGACAGCTCGCGCAATCGGACAACACTTCAAACAAAATGCGATTGTATGGATACAGAGCGACGCCATTCCACACCTGGTCCTGCTCCGCTAAATCACTTGTTCATCGCTCATGACAAGCAATTGCAACGTATACAAAATCGGATAGCAGCCGAGATAAAGCCGGTGCTATACTGCACACTTTCTTAACAACAGTTTGGGAGATTAGGATGAAAAAAATACTCACCTTTCTGACACTGGCTTTCGTAAGTTTCGGTTTGCTTGCTTTTGATGCAGAAGCCAAGCGCATGGGTGGAGGCAAAAATGTCGGCACGCAACGCTCGGTCAATCAACAGCAAGCCACACCCAATCAACAGCACACACCTGCAGCTGCACCTGCTGCAGCCACGCCACCTTCCACTGGTAGCAAGTGGGGCGGGGCACTAGCTGGTTTGGCAGCCGGGGGGCTGCTGGCCGCTCTGTTCATGGGTGGCGCATTCGAAAATATCAACATGACGGACATTCTTGTCATGCTGGCGCTCGCTGCCGCTGTCTTCTTCATCATTCGCATGCTGCGCAAACCCCGGACGGAAGAAGCGCCTGCCATGCAATATTCGGGAATGGATACGAACACCCAGCAAGGAGGGTTCAATACACCACCATTTACACCGGCGGCAGATACCGCGGCAACGGATTCAGGCACCACCCACCGCCCGAGCATTCCTGCGGATTTTCAGGTTGAGCCTTTCCTTCGCCATGCAAAAGCATCGTTCATTCGCCTGCAGACTGCACATGATCATGGCAATGTCGAAGAAATTCGAGATTACACAACGCCAGAAATGCTTGCCGAAATCAGCGTTCAGATCAAGGAACAGGGCAGCTTGCAGCAGAAAACCGAAGTCATGTTCATCGACGCACATTTACTGGAAGTGGAAACCACCGCTGATCTGGCTATTGCCAGTGTACGGTTCACCGGTCAACTACGCGATGGCCCCAATGGTGAACCGGAAACATTCGATGAAATATGGCATGTGCAAAAGGATTTGAAAGATTCACAAGCCACCTGGTTGCTTGCTGGCATTCAGCAGGTTTCCTAGATGTCTCGTTTCGTTAAGCTTTATTGATTCGCCAACAACCCGGCACACCGGGGTCTGCTCAATATCGGACCCAATGCCGGGTTGATCTTGTTCACGCATGGTTACCCGATTGTCCAAAGTAGTCATGCTTCTGGCTTTTGCGCTCTACACCGGATTGGTAGCGATCGGCAATCTCACCGACTACGACTCGAATTTTTCCCTTGTCGAGCACGTCTTGCGCATGGATACCACCTTCCCGGATAACCGGGTCATGTGGCGTGCCATCGAGTCGTCATCACTGCATCATGCCGTCTACGGTTTCATCATTTTCAGCGAGATCATCATTGCCCTACTGTGCTGCGTGGGTGGATTGCAGTTATTGCAAAATCTGAACAATCCCCTTGCGTTCAATCAATCCAAAAGCTGTGCCATTCTCGGATTGATGCTGGGTTTTATCTTGTGGTTTACCGGGTTTATGACTATTGGGGGTGAATGGTTCCTGATGTGGCAATCTAATGTTGCCAATGGCCAGGAAGCTGCATTTCGTCTCGTCGTGATAATCAGCCTGATGCTGATCCACCTGACGCAAACGGACACGGAAAAACAATCATAGCGAACACATAACGGAATCGCGGTACATCGGCTTACGCCCCGAATGTATCGATTCCAGCTTGAGCAATTTGCGCGTCCTGAAACGAACGCACACCACTGACACCGATCGCACCCACGAATTGACCTTCGATAATGATCGGTAACCCACCTTCAATGGGTAAAGCGCCGGGTAAATTCAGATATCGCAAGCGTCCTTCCCCGATATTTTCTTCCCAAACCTTGGTCGGGCGTCGAAACGCGATAGCAGCTTGCGCTTTTTCAATAGCAACCTGGATGCTCCCATACTGGGCTTCATTCATGCGTTGCAGATACAGCAAATGACCGCCCTCATCCACAATGGCGATGACCACAGGCCAATTGTTGCTCTTTGCTTCTGCTTCCGCACCCGCAGCAATTTTCCTGGCATCATCCAATGTCAGTGTCAACTTGTTCATGGTCATTTTGATTCCCTCCCGACAACGCGATCAATCATTGCTCAAATTCCGGCACCGCCCTCGAATACTTCATGACGCATCTGCGCCTGCGAAATGTTGCTGCCGGGCAGCACACTTCGCGTCAACCACACATTTCCACCAATGGTCGAGCCACGTCCAATGGTGATACGCCCCAGAATCGTGGCGCCGGCATAGATCACCACATCGTCCTCGACGATAGGATGGCGCAGATTACCTTTAACCAGCGCGCCGTTCTCATCGACGGGAAAGCGTTTGGCTCCCAATGTCACGGCCTGATACAGACGCACATTCTGCCCGATGATGGCTGTCTCACCGATGACCACACCGGTACCATGATCAATGAAAAAGCTGCCGGCAATCTGCGCGCCCGGATGAATCTCGATTCCCGTGACGGAATGGGCAATTTCTGAAATCATGCGTGCGATCAGCGGCACTCCCAACCCATGCAGTACATGCGCCAGACGATAATGCATGATGGCCATGATGCCGGGATAACACACCAGCACTTCATCCACATTCCGCGCTGCCGGATCACCTTCATAGGCTGCCTTGATGTCGCTTTCCAATAGCTTGCGAATCTCGGGCAATTGTTTGGCAAAATCTTGAGTAATACTGATCGACCGCTCGCGATCCTCGCTGCTCAAGACCTCCAGACCCGAGTTGTAATGCAGCTCGTGCTGAATTTGTACCATCAGTTCACGTAAGGTCGTATTCAGTACATGCCCGACATAATGATCGACCCCCTCATCGGCCAATTCCGACGAACCTAGGCGATTGGGAAACAACGCCGCACACAATCCTTCCGTCACTCCCACCAGAATTTTGCGCGCTGGCAAACGAGGCGGCCTGTCATGTCGATTGCGACGTTCCAGTGAGGTTATGCGCAACGTACGCAATTCATCGACAATTTGATCCACATCCAGGAAAGTGGTGCGCAAAAGAATTTCACGCGTGCGCTTATGTGTACTCACGGTGTCGTCAAACCTTGTTCGTCAAACATGCCCTCAAACAGGATACTGCTCAGATAGCGCTCGGCGGAATCGGGCAATATCACAACAATGGTTTTTCCGGCATTCTCGGGACACCTGGCATGACGCACGGCTGCCGCCACTGCGGCGCCACAGGAGATTCCGGCAAGAATACCTTCTTCACGCGCCAGCCGACGTGCATAGTGAATCGCCTCTTCGTTACTGACCTGCTCCACGGCGTCCACCAGCGACAGATCCAGATTATCCGGCACAAATCCGGCACCAATCCCCTGAATCTTATGCGGTCCGGGTGCCAGCGACATCCCTGCACGCTTTTGCGTCAACACCGGACTCGCGGTCGGTTCCACGGCCACACTGGTGATGGCCTTACCCTTGATCTGCTTGATATAGCGCGAAACCCCGGTGATCGTTCCTCCGGTCCCGACGCCGGCGACAAAGATATCGACTGCACCCTCTGTGTCGTTCCAGATTTCCGGTCCTGTGGTCTTTTCATGGATAGCGGGATTGGCTGGATTTCTGAATTGCTGTAGCAGCACATAACGACCGGGGTTGGAAGCCACGATTTCCTCTGCCCTGGCCAGCGCACCGTTCATACCGCGCGCACCTTCCGTCAATTCCAGTTTGGCTCCGAGCGCAATCAGCAACTTGCGTCGCTCGACGCTCATGGTTTCCGGCATCGTCAGGGTTAACGGAATACCACGGGCAGCAGCGACAAAAGCCAGTGCAATGCCGGTATTGCCGCTGGTCGGCTCGATGATTTCCTTGCCCGGTCCTAGCACTCCCCGTCGCTCTGCATCATCGATCATGGCCACACCAATCCGGCACTTCACCGAATACGCCGGATTGCGCCCCTCAATTTTTCCCAGCACCAATGCAGGTGCACCGTCGGTAATTCGATTCAACCTCACCAGCGGTGTCTGTCCGATGGATCGGGAATTATCTTCAAACCACTTTGCCATGCCTGTTCCTCTAAACCAGTACAAAATCTCCGAATCACCACTGGATGTTCCGGAATCGATAGACTGCACCTATCACTTCACTGCCAGCAGCGCAAAGGATCGACTATAGCGCATTCATTCTCAAGCCGGAAGGCTTATTACCTGCAAACCGGGTTTTGCTGTACCTTCATGACTGAACGCGTACTCGGAGTATCATAACCATGCCGCAATTGAATATTTCCGGTCTAATAACTTGTATGCGTGGAGATTCCGACATGATATGGAGCGTTAAAAACTGGCATAAAAACCAGATTCTTGAACAAGAGAAAATCCCAGACGCCCTATGGTCGACGTTGATTCACATGCGCTGCCTGAAAGGGCTGAATCAGGAAGAACTGGTTCGTCTGCGGGAATATGCCACACTGTTTTTACACGACAAGCAAATTTAC
>JAAEXZ010000040.1 GCA_017879645.1 Nitrosomonas sp. | reverse complement strand
TTCGAATAAACAGATTCCCGCACTCACCGCGACATTCAGGCTCTCGACACTACCCAGCATTGGAATCCGCACCAGTTGATCGCAGTGCTCGCGAGTCAAACGGCGCATGCCTTTCTCTTCGGAACCCAGCACCCAGGCCACAGCCTCCGGTATCTGGAACCGGCTCAAATCCTGCTCCGCCGTATCCGCAGTACCGACGATCCAGATTCCCTGCTGCTTCAACTGTTGCAAGGTACGTGACAGATTGGTCACGGCAATGAATGGCACGGTATCCGCAGCGCCGCTGGAAACCTTGTATACCGCCGCAGTCAGGCCCACCGCACGATCCTTGGGAGCGATCACGGCATGCACACCGAATGCATCGGCGACCCGCAGGCAGGCTCCCAGGTTATGCGGATCTTGAATACCATCCAGCACCAGCAAACGAGCCGGTTCGGTCAGGGTATCCAGCACATCGCCAATGTCAACATGCTGGCGAGTCACATCGATGCTGGCCACTACCCCTTGGTGCCGGTCATTTCCGGTCATGTTCGACAATCTTGAACCATCACTCGGGATCAAATGAATGCCGTGCATTTCGGCCAGCTTGATCAACCCGCGTATACGTTGATCGGAGCGCGTTTCATCAACAAACAGTTCTTTGATGCTTTCCGGATTTTGCCGCAACCGGCTGGTAACAGCATGGAAACCAAATATAAATCGGGTATTGGACATTATTCAGACGCCACTCACTGTGACACAAAACACTATGGATTGAAAAACCAAATCATCGAAACGGTTACAAACGATCACGTTGCGCCCCCAAAAGCGACGGTATTGTAAACAATTTTTGCGTGACCGTTGGTGTTATGCCTTGGATACCTGCTTTTTCCTTATTCGACCGTTTTTCTTCTGTTCCTCGGCCAGCACAAAGTCGATCTTGCTGGTTTCCAGATCCACCCGCACCAGCTTGACCCGCAACCGGTCCCCCAGGCGATACTGCACGCCGCTTCGCTCTCCCAGCAACCTGTGCTTGGTGGCATCGAAATGAAAATAGTCGCTAGGTAATTCTGAAATATGCACCAGCCCCTCGACATACACATCATCCAACGCTACAAATAACCCAAAACCGGTCACACTACTGATGACACCGTCAAAACTCTCGCCGATCTTATCCTGCATATAAAAACATTTGAGCCACGATTCCACATCGCGGGTCGCTTCGTCGGCGCGACGCTCCGTCATCGAGCAATGCTTGCCGAGTTCCTGCCAGTCACCCGGTTCGTAGCTTTCCCCATCGAGAACCGCCTTGATGGCGCGATGCACCAGCAAATCCGGATAGCGCCGAATTGGCGAGGTGAAATGCGTATAGGCATCGTAGGCCAGGCCAAAGTGACCAGTAATCTCGGGACTGTAGATGGCCTGCTGCAAGGAGCGCAACATGACTGTTTGCAATAGCTGCGCATCCGGCCGATCGTTGATCTGCTGCAACGTATGGGCATAATCCTTGGCTGTCGGTTTGCTTTTCCCCCCCAGCGAAATACCAAATTCCTTCAGGAATTGGCGCAGCGCTTCGATTTTTTCCGGCGCAGGATCCTCATGGATGCGATACAGTGCAGTCTGACCCTGTTTTTGCAGAAAATCCGCGGCACATACATTGGCCGCCAGCATACATTCTTCAATCAAGCGATGCGCCTCGTTACGCTGAACTGGCTCGATTCTCTCGATCTTGCCCTGATCATTGAAATACATTTGTGTCTCGACAGTCTCAAACTCGATGGCCCCACGCTTGATGCGTGCCTTTAACAGCGCTTTGAACAGTTTGTGCAACAACTTCAGATGTGGCAGTAATTCTGCAAATTGCTTGGCCTCGGTTCCCTTGGGGTGCGCCAGCATCGCGGCAACCTGCGTGTAGGTCAGGCGTGCATGCGAACTCATGACCGCGGGATAAAAATCATAATCCACCACGGCCCCATTAGCCCGAAATTCGATTTCGCACACCATACACAAACGTTGTTTGTCCGGATTCAGCGAACACAGCTCGTTCGACAGCACTTCCGGCAGCATCGGAATCACCCGGCGGGGAAAGTATACCGAATTGCCGCGGTTCAACGCTTCCCGGTCAATGGCATCCTGTGGCTTGACATAGTGACTGACATCGGCAATAGCCACATACAGGCGATAGCCCTTGCCTTCCTGCTGGCAAAATACGGCATCGTCAAAATCCCGGGCTGTTTCACCGTCGATAGTCACCAGCGGCAACGCACACAGATCCACCCTTCCTTTCGATTCTTTCTTGAGCACCCGTTTCGGAAACCGGGTTGCCATGTCTTCGATCTCGTCAGAAAAAACATGCGGCAGGTCATGCTTGCGCAATGCGATCTCGATTTCCATACCAGGAGCCGTATAATCCCCCAAGATTTCGACTATTCTGCCGATGGGCTGAGCGTATTTGCTGGGTTGCTGAATAATTTCCACCATCACAACCTGTCCCGACTTGGCTTTCAGGGAATGTTCCCTGGATATCAGAATATCCTGACTGATGCGCTTGTTCTCGGCAGAAACCGACAAAATGCCGTGATCGATATGCAGGCGACCAACCAGCGTGGTATTGGCGTATTCCAGTACTTCCACGATCGTGGCTTCTCTGCGACCACGACGATCCACCCCGATTTCGCGCACCAGCACCTTGTCACCATGCAGTGCCTTGTGCATTTCCTTGGCGCTGAGGTACAGATCGGCACTACTGTCGTCGGGAATCAGAAATCCAAAGCCATCGGCATGTCCTTGCACGACCCCCTTGATCAGATCGAGCTTTTCCATGACACAAATATCATCCTTGCGATTACGGAAAAGCTGCCCTTCACGAATCATGGCAGCCAAACGCCGATTGAACAGTTCCTGCTCTTTTTTGGTTATCGACAGCATTTTCTGCAATGATTTCTCCGCAACGGGCACACCCTGCTGCTGCAAAATCTGCAAAATGTACTCACGACTCGGAAGGGGATGCTTGTAACGTTCTTTTTCACGCTGCAAGTGAGGGTCCAGATTGCGCAGCTTCTGATTCTTCTTATTTGACAAAAGAGTGGTTTCCTATAGAATGACGCGTCTTTCGCAACCTAATTAATCGGATTGCACGATCGCCCAGATGGCGGAATTGGTAGACGCGCATGGTTCAGGTCCATGTGCCTTCGGGTGTGGAGGTTCGAGTCCTCTTCTGGGCACCAAATAGACCGAGTATCACATTGATTAACAAGCCAAATATTTTCTGATTTCTCATTTTCATACCAAAGACTACACCAAAAAACTTTTACCTCAACTTTCTGACACCCAGTTTTTCACATTCGGTTAAGTGATATGGAAAAACTATAATAGACACATCGCACACACACATTGTGTCAGCTTTCAAGCTATAAAAGCAATCAGAATCAGTCAGTCATTGCAGCCGGCAATTCCCTCAATCTGATTTCCCTCCTATTGATCTCAGCGTTCGCATTTTCTTCCGAACCGTAAAGGTCAAGAACCAGGATCTTCATCCTGTGGTTTTCCGAATTGTCCCGGGTCTTGAAGAAGCTCTAGCACTTGAGAGAATAGAACCTGAACAAATCAAATAAATTCTCCCCAGAAGTTCGTGAACATGTGGTACATCTGGTACAAGAACGCCGTGGCACGTACCCATCGCTATGGGCGACTGTTGAATCCATTGCCCCCCCAACTATGATAACGCTCTGACTGAAACCATCAATGGTCTGTATAAGGCCGAAGTCATTCACCGGTGAGCTCCTTGGAAAACCAGATCAGCCGCCGAATTGACAACATTGGAAGGGGTGATTGGTATAACCACCAGCGCTTGCTTGGAACTATAGGGTATATTCCTCCTGCTGAAGCAGAAAAAAACTTCTATCAACTACAGAACAAACACGTGAACAAAACCATTCCACTTTAACCAAACAGCCTCCTCAAAATCCGGAGCCATTCAAGGTAACCGATCTGCAAACAACATGCTGGACTATCGCGATGGTACGCACGCGCAGTGAACCAAGAACCCAAACCCATGTGATGCGACGTACAGCCCAAGGAAAGTCAAATGAAGAAATTCAACGCTGCCTGAAACGTTACATTGCTCGTGAGCTATATCTGCTGATTCTCGCTAATTTGTCAGACGCAACCACAGTTACTTGACATAGGAACATTAACGCACTTATGGAGCGATTGTTTCGCAGCCTAAAATCCGGGTGGAGTCCGACGCTTGGCGACAAATCAAAAATTGAAGCAGCAGAAGATGTTGGTTCTGTCTAGAAAAGTTCCACTTTAAGTCGGATCAAATTTCCAAGGAGATTACAAATCCAACTTACTTTCACAAAGGTAACAAACAATTATTTTATTTTTTCAAAATTTGCAATAGCATTATAACAAGCTGTTTTTTACGAACTTATAATACTCTATAAAATAAAATAATAAGAAAATACCTCATTGTTCAAACTTTTGATTTAATTGCTTTGCTTTATTCTGCTGTCCAGGAAATTCTGATTATAAATAAACGCAAGCGAGTCAAAGAGTATTTGTTCAATACTCAATTTTTTGTCTAATTCACATTGATTGTTCCCCAGGTGTAGTTCACCTTAGGTTTCATCTCACGCTGCGATTCTTCAGGATTCCTTTTCATATTAAAAGGAGTATTCACATGCAGTTAATGCAGATTCTTAGTATTACCCAATTTTCACTCAATTCGCGTATCACTCGCGGTCTTTCAACGATTTGCAAATTATTTTTGGCGCTCTTTGGAATAAGCCTAGTTAGCATATTTACACTTCAGTATGGACATGCTGCAACAGCCAACCCCATCAAATGGAACCCTGGACATTATACCATGCTGGTTGGTGATCCCAATAATCCCAATCTGATGAACGAAGTCTACACTGAACTTGCAGAAACACCTGCACTACGTGGTGTCGTGATTCGTTTCGAATGGTCGGAACTGGAGAAGACTCAAGGCGTATACGATTTCAAATCCATCGATGCGCGTCTAAAGGAAATTACCGCTCGTAACAAGCGCTTGGTCATTCTTCTGGAAACCAAATCATTCGACAAAACTAAGTTAGTACCCGATTATTTACTGACCGCACAATACGAAGGTGGAGTTTTTCCGATCGGAGCGTATGGTAGCAAGGTCACCAAAGGGTACAATCTCAAGCTTTGGAACAACGCAGTCAAAGAACGGTTGGCAGCCCTGATTACTGCACTTGGCAAGCGGTATGACGCCAGTCCCAATTTTGAAGGCATCGGATTACAGGAAACAGCGCTGGGAAATCCGATTAAACCATTGACCGAAGCGCAAATCAACATGTTCTATAAAAACCTGATCAGTATGGACGCTCACATGCGCAACCAGTTTCCGCATACAATGGTATTCCAGTATACCAATTATCCACGTCCCCTCATCAAATCGGTAGTCGACAACTTAAAGGTTACCGGGGGAATGCTTAGTGCTACAGATATCTTCCCAGATGATCCAGGATTACTCTTTCCAGGCTCTCCCCCAGGAGTTTATACTTATTTCCCCAAGAATAAAGGTTTGATGCCTTTGGGAGCACAAGTAGAGGCGCCCAATTATCTTAATACTCGCCACGATGGCAAGGGTCACAAACCCACCATTCAGGAAATATTGAACTTTGCGAGAGATAATCTGCATGTAAACTATCTTTTCTGGACCAGAACACCAGGGATCTATAACAAAGTCCTGGAAATTCTCAATGCAAAAGCACAAAAAACCAGTCCTACTGGCGGACTTACATCGATTTGTCCCGCATCTTATGTTTCTTGCACCAATTAGTAACCCTTAAGTAATAAGGCACAGGATCAGATTTTGCATATCCTGTGCCTACCATCCGCATGATCTTTGCATGATCTGGCTCTGAGGTGCAAAACCTTTATAATGTTGGCTGATTTTTGACTGACATTTTCTATTTCTTCCGAATTTACTAAAAATGCGCATAGCAATCATCGGCGCAGGCTGTTCCGGTTTGACCGCAATAAAAAACCTGTTGGAAGCCGGACTGCATGACATCGTCTGTTTTGAGCAAAATGACCAGATCGGTGGCGGCTGGGTATATAACACCAGAACAGGTCACAGTAGTATTTCATACATGACTCACACAATTTCCAGCAAGTCGATGTCGCAATTCAGCGATTTCCCCATGCCAGCACATTACCCGGATTACCCGAGTCACCAACAGATACTGGCTTACTTTCAGGCGTATGCGAAACAGTTTCAGCTTGAACAATACATTCAGTTCAATACCACCGTTTTACATGCCGAAAAAACATGGAATGATCGATGGCGTCTATCACTCGGCACAGGTATGCAACAGGAATTCGACATCCTCCTGGTTGCCAGTGGACATCTTACCGTTCCTCGCCATCCCGAATGGAAGGATCGATTTTCCGGCCTATACCTGCATGCACATGATTTTAAAACCGATGAAACAATCCGAAACCAGCGGGTGCTAGTCATTGGCGCTGGTAATTCTGGTTGTGATTGTGCGGTAGCGGCAAGCCATGTCGCTACTCAAGTCGATATGAGCCTACGTTCACCGCAATACATTATTCCCAAACTGATCATGGGAAAACCAACCGATACTTTTGCCGCATCACTACAATGGCTGCCACAAATATTGCAGAACTGGCTGCAAGCCATTTCACTGCGGCTCCATATCGGTCGTTACCGTGATTATGGTTTGCCTGAACCCGACTTTTTACCCACTCAGGCTCACCCGACGATCAATTCGGAAATTCTTGGCAGGATACGTCATGGCAAAATCACTCCTCGCCCTGGCGTCCAGGATGTCAATCAATCCACAGTTTATTTTACAGATGGTTCCCAAGCAGATTACGATGTCGTCATTGCAGCTACAGGATACAAGATTCGCTTTGCTTTTTTTGATTCCGCTCTGATCAACTGGGAAGAAGCCTGTCAAATTCCACTGTACCTCCGGATTTTTCACCCAGCGCACTCGAATTTGTGCTTTGTCGGCTTATTGCAACCGCAAGGCTGTATCTGGACCTTGGCTGAAGCACAGTCCCAATTGATTGCTCGATGGCTGACCGGAAAAACTCAGTTACCGGATAATTGGAAAGAACAGGCACAAATCGAGGGTGAATATTGGGTCCATCAGTTTATTGCTCGTCCGCGCCATGCTCTCGAAGTGCATTATCAAACTTATTTGAACCAACTCAATGACGCAATGACGAAGTAAACAAGGTTCTCGTCACACGAAAAAGCAATCAAGATAAAATCAATGAAAACAGATGTGCAATCAATGACAACAACGATCGGCTGGCAGTTTGATAACAGCTATGCCAGATTACCGCAGGTTTTTTACGCCCGGCTTGATCCTGTTCCTGTGGATTTCCCCCAACTGATCATTCTGAATCGCACACTGGCCAATGAATTGGGACTCCATTTCGAAGCCATTCCGGATAGGGATGCAGCACTGATGCTAAGTGGCAACAGTTTGCCAGAAGGTGCTCAACCGATTGCACAAGCTTATGCTGGTCATCAGTTTGGTCAATTCACCATGCTCGGCGATGGTCGAGCGATATTAATCGGCGAACATATCACGCCGACTGGGAAACGCATCGATATCCAATTGAAAGGTTCCGGCCAGACCCCCTTTTCCCGGCGAGGCGATGGGCGTGCAGCACTCGGCCCAATGCTGCGCGAATACATCATCAGTGAAGCCATGCATGCCCTCGGAATCCCAACCACCCGCAGTCTGGCCGTTGTAACTACCGGCGAAACAATCATGCGCGAAACCCGCCTACCTGGAGCGATATTGACAAGAACGGCTGCAAGCCATATTCGAGTCGGCACATTTGAATATGCAGCCAGACTCGGTCAGATCGAGCAACTGAAAATGTTGGCGGATTACACAATCCATCGACATTATCCTGAATCAGTACAATCCGATCACCCTTACCTTGCGCTACTGAATCAGGTCATTGAACGACAGGCAGCACTGGTCGCTCAATGGATGCTTGTTGGTTTTATCCATGGTGTCATGAATACCGATAATATGGCCATTAGTGGGGAAACCATTGATTACGGGCCATGTGCTTTTATGGATGGCTATGACCCTGCCACCGTTTTCAGTTCGATCGACCATCATGGGCGTTATAGCTATGAGAATCAGCCTCTGGCTGCACACTGGAATCTCGCGCGCTTTGCTGAATCATTACTGCCCCTGCTTGATTCTCAACAAAATCAGGCCATCGCTCTGGCTGAAGAAGCAATCCATACTTTTCCAGAAAAGTTTCAGGCTAACTGGTTAAAAGGCATGCGTCAAAAGATGGGCTTATTCAATGCAGAAGATCTTGATTCTGAATTGATTGGCGATCTTCTTTCCTGGATGCAAGTCAATCAGGCTGATTACACGTTGTTTCTGCGCTCTTTGACACAGAATCATCTGAATGATGCAAAACTGATCCAGAATCCCCAGTTTATGACCTGGCATGCACGCTGGCAAGATCGGTTAGATCGTCAACAGCAATCGAGAGATAGCGCACTGAACCTGATGAGATCACACAATCCCGTTATTATTCCGCGCAATCATCGTGTTGAAGAAGTCTTGGCTGCAGCTGAGCATGGAGACTATTCCTTACTGCATCAGCTTCTTGCTGCTATATCAGATCCTTACGTTGACAATCCTGTATTTTCTCACTACACAACCCCTGCTCCCGATTCCGAGCGAATCTACCAAACATTCTGTGGGACCTGATAATGATGCTGGGATTGTTATCGCAGGGAAAGAATCGAATTTTGCAGATAAATGATAGATTCAGAAGGTTTCGTAAATCAGATCATCTGCCTAGCGGTTCTTTTGATACCCTCCGCGCAGCGCATGATTTGAATCGGCTTGAGGGAAATGTTGTTTTGCGTATGCAAACAGACTGAATCGGTTTTTAATTCCCAGTTTGCTGAAAATAGAGGTTAAGTGATTACGAAGTGTATGCTCGCTCATACATAATTTAGCTGCAATCTGTTTGTTTTGCTCCCCTCCGGCACCATCGGAAAAGGCTTGCAGAATCATGCACTCTTTACGTGTCAATGATGTAATCTTGTCGTCGCCGGCATTAGGTGACCGCCTGCTTAACCGTGAATTCTGCAAAAAAATACGCCCTGTTGTTCTACGATCGAGCCACAACTCTCCTTCATGAATTTTTTCAATGGCTCTGACGATGACTTGCATCGATTCCTTTCGATGCACGATACCTCTTGCACCATTTAAAACCGCTTGATCGATCATATCCATTTCTTCAATTTCGGTAAAAATCACAACTTTGGTATGCTCGTTACGAGTAAAACTGGAAATTGAATGCAAACAATCAATGCCATTGAGCTTAATGTTCAATATGACCACATCGGGTTGTTTTTGCTCAACCAGCAGCAAGGCATCATCAATATTCGTTACAGAACCGACAACCTCCATTCTGGGCTTTTTGCTCTCGATGAGTTTTTCCAAACCCCACAAAACAATCTGCTGATCATCAACCAATACTATTTGAATCGGTTTGGCGGTCAGATGTTTAATAAAACTTTTGGTTTGACTAATACCGAATTGTTGGCAAAAGATCGATTCAAATTTTTTGTATGAGCCATCAGGATCGTTTCTGATGATATTGCAGCCATAATGAATTGCAGTATCGATTACTTGCTCGATGATCAATTCTGTAGCAAAAGAAGTAAAGTAAATATACAGCCCTGAAAAATCGCCTTGCGTATCAGGCAATCGATTTAAGTTGATTCCGCTGCAGTCTTTCAGATCAATATCTGTAAGTATCAATTCCACTTTATCCTGTCTGATACGTGTCAACGCTTCCTGACCAGATTGACATATTCCTACGATGTTATATTGCCAATCATCAAGTGTTTCCATTAGAAATTTACCAGGCACATACTTATCCAGCATGATGAGCATATTGGCAGTGTCCATGCCCTTACGGGTAATTCTCTCAAGTATGCGCTCCGTCTTGTTGATCATCTAATTCAACTCCTGTACCGACTGATATTCTTGTTCAATGACAAGGTATTAAAAATACTGAATTATTTTTTTGGAAAATTGAAATAAGCACAACATACATTTAGTAATAGCCTTGCTATCGCTGCATGCTTGAAGCAAAAGATAAATAAACTAAAACTCACCAAATCACGTCGTTACTTTAGGTTTTGTTGTATTGCTAATCTCGGATCACATTCCCGAAACTTTAAAATTTCTTGGAAATACATGCCGATTGGAAAAAATTCACGTTAATGCACTTATTCTGTAGTTGCCTTAAAAAAATCATCAGCAATCCTGAAATCGACCATATCTGGTCATATCGCCGCCAAAACCCCATAGAAAAAGAGATATTTTTCAATGCGTAACTAAAGAAGTCGAGCAATTGACCGTTGGTTAGCCTCAATCATGATTTTTACAAGTCTCTACTTACTGTCCATAACTAAAAGAGGTATTTCATTATGTCAATTCAAGGATTTACACCAACACAAATTGCCGCTTTCACAACCGATCAGATTCAAAGCCTGACAACCGATGATTTCAAGAAACTTTCCACTGCGCAGATCAACGCTCTCACCAGCGATCAGATCGGTGCCATCGAGACTGAAGATCTGGTCGTTCTCAGTGCCGCACAAATCAAGGGTTTTGACTCTCAAAAATTCGCGGATGGCATGGAGACTTACCAGATTGAAGCATTAAGCCAAACTCAGATGGCCGCACTGAGTACAGATCAATTGTCGAAACTATCAACCGACCAAATCCAGGCAATAGAAACACAGGATTTGATCAAGCTAAGCGTTGCCCAGCTTAATGCCCTCACTTCGGAACAATTCAATAATCTGAGTTCGGATCAATTACAGTCGCTGACGGCTACGCAGATTAAAGGAATTTCGACCGATCAATTATCCACATTGACGTCTGATAATGTTCAAATACTCACAGGTGCGCAGATCGCAGCACTATCCGTCACACAATTGAACAGCTTCGACTCGGATCAAATTGCAGCTATCGATGTAGCCGACGTAGCCGCCTTCACCGCAGCCCAAGTCAAAGGAATGGGAAGTGACCAAATAGCGGCTTTAACCACCAGTCAAATCACTCATTTAAGTGAAACCCAGCTCAAAGCACTCACGACTGATCAGATTGCCAACATCGAGACGGAAGATCTCGCTGAAATGACAAGCACCCAGATTGCTGCATTCTCCGCCAAACAGATCGCCGCATTTTCCAGTGACCAGCTCAATAACCTGACATCGGATCAGATTCAGGCAATAACTGCAGCACAAATTAAAGGACTGACAACAGATCAACTGTCAACCTTAACTTCCGATAATATCCAGTTACTGACCAGCACCCAGGTTGCATCATTATCTTCTACACAGTTGAACAGTCTCGATAGTGATCAAATAGCCGCTCTCGATACCGAAGACGTAGCAGCTTTGACCGCAGCTCAAATCAAGGGCCTTGGAACGACACAAATCCAGAATTTGACTTCCGATCAAGTTCAGGCATTGACTGCTGCCCAAATCAAAGGACTCACGACCGCTCAGATTGCCAATATTGAAACAGATGATCTGGCTGCAATGTCAAGCAGTCAAATTACTGCATTCTCAGCCCAGCAGATCGTCGCATTCACCAGCGACCAGCTGAATAACATGACATCGGATCAGATCCAGGCATTGACAGCCACTCAGATCAAAGGGCTTACGACTGATCAGGTATCGAATATGACGAGTGATAATATTCAGTTACTGACCAGTACTCAGGTCGCTGCAATGACAGCAACTCAACTGAACAGTCTCGACAGCGATCAAATAGCTGCTCTCGATACCGAAGATGTAGCTGCCATGACCGCAGCTCAAGTCAAAGGGCTTGGAACGACACAAATCCAAGATATGACCTCAGATCAGATGCAGGCATTGACAACCACTCAGATCAAAGGACTCACGACCGCTCAGATTGCCAATATCGAAACAGATGATCTGGCTGCAATGTCCAGCACTCAAATCGCTGCATTCTCTGCCCAGCAAATCGTCGCTTTCACCAGTGATCAGCTCAATAATATGACTTCTGATCAGATTCAGGCATTGACTGACACCCAGATCAAAGGACTCTCCACCGATCAAGTGTCAACTTTAACTTCTGACAATATTCAGTTACTAACAAGTACTCAGGTTGCTGCATTATCCACAGCTCACTTGAACAGCCTGGATAGCGATCAAATAGCTGCCCTCGATACTGAAGATGTAGCTGCCCTATCCGCAACACAAATCAAGGGTCTCGGTACGGCGCAAATCCAGTATCTGACATCGGATCAGTTCCAGGCATTGACAGCCACTCAAATCAAAGGACTCACAACCGACCAGATCGCCAATATTGAAACGGATGATCTGGCTGCAATGTCAAGCAGCCAAATCACTTCATTCTCAGCTCAACAAATCATCGCTTTCACGAGTGATCAGCTGAATAACATGACCTCTGATCAGATTCAGGCACTAACAGCCGCTCAGATCAAAGGGCTTACCACTGATCAAGTATCAAACCTGACAAGTGATAATATCCAGTTATTGACCAGCACACAGGTTGCTGCATTGTCCACGGCTCACTTGAACAGCCTGGACAGCGATCAAATAGCTGCCCTCGATACTGAAGATGTAGCTGCTCTTTCTGCAACACAAATCAAGGGCCTCGGCACTGATCAAGTTGTAGCGCTCACCACCAGTCAGGCAGCCGCGTTGCAATATGCACAGATTGCTGCACTGACTGTGGATCAAATTCAAGTCTTTGAAACTGACGATTTGGCGCAACTGAGTAGCGACAACATCAAGGCCCTGTCGGCAACCCAGATCCGTGCGTTGACCACCGACCAGATAGGTAGTCTGTCCAGCGAGCAAATCCAGGGATTGAATGCTTCACAAATTTCCGTCATGACATCGGAGCAAATCAATACACTCTCAACAGATAACATTCAGGCGCTGACCACGGCTCAAGTCAAGGCGCTGACGAGTGAACAGATTTCCGGTTTAACTACGGAGCAGATTTCTTCTCTGGAAAGCGATGATTTGCAGGCATTGACTGCCGTACAGATCAAGTTGTTTAGCACCGACCAAATCACCAGTGGGCTTTCAACCGATCAGATTCAGCAACTGAGTACAACACAAATTGCTGCACTGACAACAGCTCAAATCGAGAATCTGAGCACGGATCAGGTCGATGCATTAACCACGGATCAGGTACGAGCAATGACAGCAACTCAAGTCGCAGCACTGACCACCGATCAGATCCCTTATCTGCACTTCTAATCGGAAACAGCTCTGTAATTCTGTGCAACTTAACCCCACGGTATGGTCTATCACGATCAATACCGTGGGTTTTTTCTGGGAGAACATTGAATGTCTGTGCAATTACAATCCGACTACACTGCCTGGCTCCAGGGTATCTGGCAAAGAAATGTTAAATTTTCCGATCTTGTTACTTATGCCAATCAGAAAAATTTTCCAGCCAGCCTCGCTGCCATACTCTATCAAACTTGGTTGAAGCGTAACCGCACCACCGACGACGTATTCGCTTGGTTTAATCTGGGCGTCAGCCTGTTTTCAGAAAAAGACTTTGTTGGCGCCCAGGAAGCCTATGAAGCTGCATTAGCCATCAACCCCAATTTCGTCGCAGCGCGTTTCAATCTTGGATTGATTTACGAACGACTGAACAATGCTCAGACTGCACTTGCCCAGTGGAAACAAGTGGAAGAAACAGCCCATTCAGATGCGCCAGCAGAACTCGCTGTGCTGGTTTCCGCGCTGAACAGCACTGGGCGATTACAAGAAACGCTCAAGCAATACCAACCTGCCTGCGAGGCTCTGGAAAAAAGCCTATTACTGAAACCCAATCAATCGGATGTCATCCATCACCTGATCTTCATGCGTCAAAAACAATGCCGCTGGCCGATTTATGAACCAGTGGGCGCTACCGAGGCAAGCACATTGCGCAAAGCAACTTCTGCTCTTGCGATGCTGAACATTTCCGATGAACCCGGTACCCAGCTCGCAGCTGCACTCAACTTTAGTCGAGCCAAAATACCCGGTGACTTACCCAGACTTGCCCCATCCCATGGCTATCAACATAAAAAAATTCGCATTGCTTATTGCTCGGGAGATTTCTGTACACATCCGGTTGCCATGCTGACCGTAGAATTGTTCGAACAACACGACAAGGACAAATTTGAGATTTATGCATTCTGCTGGTCGCCCAATGATGGCTCGGACTTACGCCAGCGGATTATCCAGGCTGTGGATCACTACATACCAATCCATCACCTGAACGATGAAGAGTCAGCCAGGCTAATCCGGGAACACGAAATCGATATTCTCATCGATCTCCACGGACAAACTAACAAAGCCCGAATTCAGATGTTGGCACATCGTCCTGCGCCGATCCAGATCACCTATCTGGGTCTTCCAGCAACGACAGGACTACCTTGCGTCGATTATGTAATTGCAGATCGCTTTCTCATTCCCGAGGAATACGCGGGTTTCTATTCCGAAAAACCACTCTATATGCCGGATATATATCAGGTTAGTGATCGAAAACGTCAAATCAGCCCTGCTCCTGCCAGAGAATCCTGCGGACTGCCTGATAACAAATTTGTCTTCTGCTCCTTCAATAACAATCACAAATACACCTTGGAAGTATTTACTACATGGATGAATATCCTGCGACGTACACCCGATAGCGTTTTATGGTTGCTCTCCGATAACCCTTGGGCAGAAACCAATCTCAGGAAACAAGCAGAACTGCAAGGAATCGACCCAACACGGATTTTCTTTGCGGAACGTACTTTGCCTGCCGATTATCTGGCACGCTATCATGTTGCCGACCTGTTTCTGGATACATTTCCCTTCAATGCTGGAACCACGGCCAATGATGCACTGTGGATGGAACTTCCTGTTCTTACACTATGTGGTCGCTCGTTTGCTTCCCGGATGGCTGGTGCCCTGCTAACCGCTGCGGGTCTGCCTGAACTCATCACATACGATCTGGAAACTTATGAAAACAAGGCGGTAGAATTGGCGAACAATCCCATTTCACTGGAAGCTTTACGCCAGAGGCTCACAGATGCCAAAGAAAACAGCGCTCTTTTCGACACTACCCGGTTCGCAAGAAATCTTGAGGCACACTACAGAGAACTAGTTACCCACCTGAATCAGCAGATACCAGATTCACAGCTTGTGGCAGATATCACTCTAAGTTCGAAGCAGATTCAAAAACTTAAGCATATTACAGATGTAGCGATAAAGGCTGAACGACTTCAAGCACAAGGCGATTTCGACGGTGCGATTGAGATTTATCGCCAATGGCTTGAATCTTCTATTTCGCAGGACAAATGGATAGCCCAGTTCAATCTGGGTGCATTGCTTAATGCGAGTGGTGATTTTTCCGGAGCGCAACAGGCCTTTCGAGCTGTGCTTGAGCAACGACCTGATTTTACCCAAGCAAGAACAGCACTTGAATTGTTACGTGATCATCATCAGAACAAACTACCCGAGCTTATATCTTGACCAGGCATCTCGATCTGCAATGAAGTTTACTTCTTGATTAGAAATTGGAGATGAACATAACGACTCCGGTTGGCAGTTTTGTTAAATTGAACTGTTTTCATGGAGTCGTTAATGAATTTACAAATTGGAGTTGGATGAACGTTTAATTGAAAAAATGAAATGATCATTCCAAACTGCCGAAGCTGTTCTGATTACAATCTTTGCAAAATCAGAATGTAATGCCATTTTTGGTTTCCACGAGCATAACCATATCCACACTATCATTTTAATGATCTCTTCTTGGAATCACCCTGCTTGTGTGAAAAATCACAGCCCCGAACTCGCAAACCATGTTTACATTACGAAAAATTTTGATTCGTATAATTTACAAGCTCACCACCATACCCAAAGCGTTCACATCAGTTTATTATTCAATATCAATATGTTTTTCAATAATAAATTGCCTGAGAAAATAATTTTGGTATAGGTGGTCACGGCTGTGTTACACATTTCTGTAAAAAATAAAAAAATCAAACCGGAGGGTACTTTGATGGAAAGTCTCGCACAAGCCAATCTTTTTGAATTAAGCCGTGGTCCCCTACAAATTACATATTCAAACATTATCGGTTTGCCGATTTTTAACTGCCGCATAAAACAACAACATTGGATATTTCGTGGTAACGAGATCCAGATTCAAGATACCAACATCGGTCAATTGATCACGGTAACACTCGAAGATGTACCGGAAGATGGTGAAGTCATTTTCACGCTGATTTTACCGATAATAACGGTAAAATCCGCAGCCACCGAGACTCGCATTCAGGTCATCGGCATCACGACACACAAGGCGTCACACGCCTACCGGCACCAATCCGGTTCTCAACCCAACTACTCCATCGTGAACTTACATGGTACAGCACAGTTTGCTTTAACCCAGTTAAACACGCCTACTGCAACACCAAGGCCAGTTCATTTTTCCCAATAGCTTATCTACATTTCAAAACATAGTAATACATTTCGGAAATATTACTTTTTATACATCTAAGCAGCGATGACAGCGATTATTTAACCCAATCTTGATAGGTCTTGATAGGAGGTGAAATGAAGTCTTTGTAAGCATGTTTGAAGGAAGTATTTAAGCTTTTTTAGATCGCAGCATTTAACAATCCAGAGCACAAAATTTTGCTTGAGATAATTCAGCAAAATCATCTCCTGTATCGAAGATTTAATATGTTATTAAACATGATAAGCTCCCCAAATGATTGCAATAAAAATTACATCATGAATTACATCGGGTTATGTGGCAAGCCGCCGAAGCAGGTTTTGTTAATCCCGAGTCTTTAAAATTTCACGGAATCTCACATGGCTCTCAACTTCACTCCGAATGCGCCAGGCAGGTCGTAGTTGCTGTTTTGCGGCGAGTTCCAATTGATTATGCATTTCAAGAAATGGACGTTGTGTTGCGTTACCATAGGTCATCAGCACTTGTGCACGTACCGGTTTGGAAAATTCAATGACTGCAATAAACGAATCACCATAAGACGATTTTAATTTTAAGACGATTTTAATTTTCCATCAACATCCGGTTCGTAAACAATTTCCCTAAAAACCCCAAAGTCCGTATCAGCGCCATTACCAGGCAAATCGATTCCATCGCGGCGCAAGCGGGCGACTTCACCCCAGGCAATATCAAGCTTTTCGGTCTCGGCAAGCAATTGGGCGGTGACTTCGCGTAAAGCGTTCAATGCAAGCGACTTATCGGCCAGTCCATGTGGTGTAATCAGCGGTTTTGAAGAATCAAACGGTTGCGAGTAAAAAAGGTCGCCCAGTAACTGATCAGGGGTAAAAACGTAATCAGGGTCTGCTTTGGTTGCTTTGGCAATCGTGGCTTCAACCCATTTCCCAAACCAGAGACTGAAAAGCCTTGCACCGCGGCTTTCCGCCAAAAACTGCCGATCCCATCGATGCCAGATTGCCGCAGCCTGATGTACGAGTGGGTCGCCGCTAGCGAGTGCGATCGATAACAGATCATTCAGCAATTGATCTGCAGCCAGTGAGTGGGTCGAATGCTTGGCAGCAATCAATTCTTCAAAACTCATTGTTGACCGGGATGCCAGCATTCGCAAGCTTTGCAATTCACGATTATTGGTGACATCAGCAGTCACATTTTCCGGGTACTGATTTTTATCAAGTACGGGCAAGGTCATATACCATGGCGCGCCATTACTATTTTGCAACCAGCCAGAGTCCGGGTTCACGGCCTTGGGCAAATCCCGATAGTGATGCACTCCCTTCCAGATCAATCGGGAATCATCGCCAATCACGGGTTTCCGCCAAAAAGCCGTGTCACCGGTCGCGCGCTGCGGAATGATGCCGTTATACGCCAGCAGAATGTGCTTGTTCGCATCAGCATAAATCACATTGAATAATGGCAAATGACCACCCGCCAGGATTTCTTGAAATCTCTCCAGATCAGTCGCCCGCCCCATTTCCCACCATTGTTGATTCATCCCTGCCAATTGCTGCGTTTCAAGCAATGCTAGGCGAATCGACAGAATTTCTCCGGCATGTTCGATCACAGGTCCCTGCGCCGCGCGGCGAATAGTCAAGATTTCGCTATCCATACGGCCATCGTCCCGGCGAATCCATATAGTTTCGCTACTCACCTCGAAAGCATTCATCTCACCATCGAGCCAGTAACCCTCATTCAAATGATCACCTGCCAATCTCAGCCGGTATACATCACAACCATCCATGGGATTCACCGTATGCGTCCAGCCCAAATGATCGTTAAACGCCATTTGCAGAACAGGTGATCCAACCAAAGCTGCGCCATAGAGATTTACGTCGGGCAATAGAATGTGGGCTTCAAACAGTGTTTCCATGCCGTGCCAGCTCAGATGGGGATTGGCAAGCAGCATCGCATTGCCGCTGCTGGAAAACTTAGCACCCAAGGCCCAGCCGTTTGAGCCCGCCGGTTGATGATTAAAATCCAAGCCCGGTAGCACAGCGCCGCATTCCGAAATGGCGGCGACAAAAACAGTCATTACTCGCGTGGTATGTGCAAGGATGTCTTGCGGCGTTACGGGCAGAACAGCTTTGGCCTGATCGGAAATCGCCTCGGGATGGCGGCGGGCAAAATCATTAATGCCAGCGGCAAATGCCGCCAAATTGTCTTTGAATCCGACTTCCTGCTGCCGATACCATTGCTCAGCCAGAGCCGGAATACCGAGCAAACGAGTCGAGCGATCCGCGGCCAGATAGTCTTCACCAAAGTATTCGGCGCCACGTCCCCGCGCCATCGCATACAGTTTGAGCAGCAAATCGGCGTGGCTGCGCACCTGCGCCCAGCCAAACGCATAAAAAGCATCGCTATCGTGAGCTGCAACGATGTGCGGCACACCCCAGGAATCCCACAAAATTTCGGGATTTCCGTGCTTAATTGGTAATGGTTCGGTTGTTTGGCATGAATTCAACACCAAAACGGACAGCAGCGCACAACCGGCAAAAAAGGATCTCATCATGTTCATTCCGGGTTTAACGATGAGTACTCGCATGTTCAGAACGTAATGCTTTTTTATCGACCTTGCCGACGCTGGTTTTGGCAATGCATTCCACCTGTTTGAAATGGGTCAGCAGTGCATGTTTGGAAATCACGCCTTGCGAAACCGATAAGCGAATCTGTTGCTGCACCGCGGATTCATCAAACCTTGCCGGATCCACCGCCAGCAAAGCCAGTGGCCTTTCCCCCCAGCGCGAATCCGGTATTCCTATCACCGCAACTTCCCTGACACCGGCAACGGAAGCCAGGGCATTTTCCACTTCCAGCGACGATACCCATTCCCCTGCCACCTTGATCACATCCTTGAGCCGATCAGTAATGCGCAGATAACCATCCGCACTCATCACGCCGATGTCCTGGGTATGCAGATATCCTCTCTGCCAAAGAGTCGCACTGGCTTCGGAGTCATTCAAGTAGCCTTGCGTCAGCCATGGCGCACGTACCGCAATCTCGCCTTGGCTGCAATTGTCGCGAGCCCGGGGTTGCATCGCGCCATCGACAATTTGCATGTCCACTAGCGGAATCGCGCGTCCGGCGCTGCAACGTTGGATCATCGACGCTTCTTCAGAGATCTTATTATCTGATTCATCAATTAATTGAGCCAGCGTCAGAATCGGTGCGGTTTCCGATAACCCGTAACCGGCAAAACAATCAATTCCCATATCCATTGCTTGCTTGGCCAAAGCTTGTGGCAGCGCCGAACCACCCACCACCACTTTCCAGCCGCGCAAATCGGCACCGCCCGCTTGCGCCGCCGTCAGGATCATTTGCAATAACGTCGGCACGCAATGCGAGAAGGTCACGCGTTCCTGAACGATCAATCGCAGCAACGATTCCGCCGTGTAGCGGCCGGGATAAACCTGCTGGACACCCAACAATGTGGCGATGTAGGGAATCCCCCAAGCGTGCACATGAAACATCGGCGTCAGCGGCATATACACATCGCTGGCGTGAAATCGCTGCTGCCTTGCCGGTGCCGCCAGCGCCATACCTGCCGCCAGGGTATGCAGCATCAACTGCCTATGGGTATAAAAAACGCCCTTGGGTAACCCGGTCGTACCGGTCGTATAAAAAACCGTTGCACGCGTATTTTCGTCAAA
This sequence comes from Nitrosomonas sp., assembly GCA_017879645.1. Taxonomy (GTDB): domain Bacteria; phylum Pseudomonadota; class Gammaproteobacteria; order Burkholderiales; family Nitrosomonadaceae; genus Nitrosomonas. Next base: position 18,673 of record JAAEXZ010000040.1, on the reverse strand, counting down.
ATCGGCAAAACCGAAATGATCGGACCGGTCCTTCAACCAGGTTTCGTACTCGTCATCCAAGTTCAGCGAAGTGGACGGTAATGCATCACCATCGTTCAGTACGATGATTTTCCGTATTCCTGTCAATTGCTGCCAAATGCTTTCGATGATCGGCATAAAGTCGGCATGTAATAATAACAGTGCGGCTTGCGAATGATTCAGGGTGTAGACGATCTGCGCTGGCGTCAACCGGCTGTTGACGGTCATCATGACGGCTCCGTACATCGGAATCGCAAAATAACATTCAAAATAGCGGTGACTATCGTGATCCATCACCGCAATGACGTCGCCGCGCTTGATACCCGACGCCGCCATCGCAGCAGCAAACCGGTTGATGCGTGCATAAGTCTGACGATAATTCGAGCGATACCGGTCGCGATAAATGATTGGCCGGTCTGCTGCGCTAGCCAATGGCGTATGCCAGATCTGCTTGAGAAGTAATGGGTAATTTGCAGTCATTTCCAGTAAAAATGCAGGTCAATCAAAATGTTTCTCCGACGTGCGCTGAAACCGTCATGCGTTCCGATATCTCCCGCAATACCACACAACTGACGGGCACCAGCACCAAAGTGACCAGCACTGAAAATAAAATGCCGAACGCCAGTGTTACCGCCATCGGCAGAATTTTCTCCGCATCCGAACTTTGTACATTGATGAACGGCAGCAGTCCGACAAAAGTGGTCGTGCTGGTCAGAAAAATCGCGCGGAACCGCGCCTTACAAGCCCGGATCACGGTTTGATAGCGGGTGAAATTCTCCTTGGCGGCTTTATTGATTTGGGCTACCAGTATCAGACTATCGTTGATCACGATTCCGCCGACCGCAAACAAGGCTACATAGGATTCCAGCGATAAGGGTATAGCCAGTAACAGATGACCCAATATCGCGCCGATGAAACCGAAGGGAATGGCCAGCATGATCATCAACGGTTGCAGATAAGACCGCAATGGAATCGCCAGCAGCGCATAGATGCCCAATAGCGCAAACATTCCATAACGCCACAGATCGGACATGGTAGCTTCCTGTTTCTGGCGGGCTTGTCCTGATTCGATCTTTATTCCCGGAAATTGCGCTTCCAATTCGGGAATCGCATGGGTGCGCAAATCGGCCAGGATAGTTTCAACACTGGCTTGTTCCTTATACACTTCGGCGCTGATCAATTGCACTCGCTCCCGGTGCTGCCTGACGATACTGGCGAAACCCGGCATCAATTCGGCTTGCGCCACCGTGGCGAATGGCACGCTATCGCCATTGGGCAACCGGATCGGCAAGCGATAAATATCATCCAAGGAACGACGCTGCTGCGCAGGTAAGCGAACGATGACACGAACCTCGTCACGATCCAGAAAGAATCGCTGCGCTTCCAGACCGAGAAAACCGTTGCGTACCTGTTCTCCCAGACTGTGCATGGTCAACCCCTGCGTTACCGCTTCCGGTTTGAGCTTGAGATGCAACTCGGGCTTGCCTGTCTGCATCGCACCAGTGACACTATGCACGCCTGCATAATTGGCCAGTCTGGCTTTTAGTATTTCACTCACCATGCTCTGCTGCGCAATATCCTGGGCAATCAATTTCAATTCGATGGCCTTGGCCGATTGTGCAGCAGTAACGCCCAGGTTTCTGGGCCAGAAAGTCTGAAACGACAGCGCTGCACCGGGCGGCAGTTCACCCAGACGTTCTTCCCATTGTTGCTTAATGCTGTCCATGCGCGAGCGGATCCGCTCATCGATGGCAATTTCAATATCCACAAACACGGTGTTATCCTCGCTAACGGATATGATGTGCTGGAAGCTATCCTGCAATTTACCTGCCGTACCCAACCCAAGTTCCGCATTCAGCTCTGCGCGAATATCATTGGCAATCCGTTCCAGGCGTAACACATGCGCATTGACTTCCTCGAACGGTGTACCCGGAACAAACTGCAGGATGGCGAACAGATAATAATCGTTGACCGGTGCATCCATGACGCTTTGAATTCGTCCGGATGAAACGAGCGCAACCGCCATCAGCAAAATCACCGCAAACATCGATAGCGTAATGTAACGAAAATACAGCAACCGCTTCAGTACCGGTATGTACACGCTATTGACGAACCACTGCAGCGCCGCATCGACCCTGGCTCTGGTCCGTTCGAATGCGACCCCGATTTTGCTCTGCGTCGATGCCGAGCGATCATACGATGATAAATGCGCCGGTAGAATGAACAATGCCTCCAACATCGAAAATGCCAATGTCAGAATGACCACGGCAGAAACGTTGTACATCAAGTGACCACTGAGTCCCGGCAGGAATAGGCCGGGCACGAAGGCAATCATGGTGGACAGCACCATCATGACGATCAGCGGTGCCACCTCCAGTGTACCGCTGATGGCGCCGGCCAATCCCGGACTTCCCCGTTCCTGATGGGTATAAATATTTTCCCCAACGACAATCGCATCGTCGGCCAGAACACCAATGATCAGAATCAATGCGGAAATCGAATAAGTATTCAACGAGATACCCAGCATCGGCATCATCCATAATGCACCGAACAACGACACCAGGATGCCGCTACTAACCCAGACCGCGAGACGGAATCGCAACGTGAACATCAGCACCAGAAATACCAGGAAAAAACCCGAAATGGCATTTTCCTTCAGCATGTACATGTTTTCCGCGTAGTATTTCGACCAATCGTCCCATGTCGAAATACCGACACCAGCCGGCAATTCCGGACGAAATGCATCGATCACCGCATTGACCGCTTCGACCGATGTCGAAATCCGGTCCTTGGACATCACGAAGATTTGCACGGCCGGCTTACCATCGATCCTGGCCCGCATATCCTTGTCATTGACTGCCTCTCGAATCCGCGCCACATCACCCAGTAACAAGCGCGCCCCATTGGCATCCGTGCGCAGGGGGATCGCCGCATAATCCGCCACAGTCATGGCTTGATGCTTGCTTCTCAACAACAATTTTCCGTCCGGTTTCTTGAGTTCCCCGGCCGGTATATTTTGCGAGGTTGTCTGAATCGCTGCCGTTATTTCCTCAAAACTCAAATCATAGCGACGTAACTCGGATTCCGTGACTTCAATCGAGATTTCATAGGGAATCTCGGGCCAGGGCGTTAATTTCCCGATATCTGGATGCCGGCTCAACAAGGCTTGCAGCCGGTCACGCTGACGCATCAAGGTCAGCAGATCGACGTCGCCATGCACCATCACGGTCACGGCGGTGGTGCCGGTTTTCAATTCTGTGATCTTCAGTTTCTCGGCTTCTTTTGGAAAAACCGTGATGCGATCCATTCTAGCTTGCACATTGGCCTGAAAACGCGCCACATCGATTTTCGGATCGAATTCGACGATGACCTCGCATTGCGTTTGATGAGCGGTCGCATTAATTTGCCGGACACCTTCCAGATCATGCATCGCTGTTTCAATCGGAATGCACAGTGCACGCTCCACTTCCGCCGGACTGGCACCCGGATATTCGATCTCGATTTGCAGTTGATTTTGCGGAGCCGGAGGGATGGTATGACGTTTGGCAATGGTCAATCCCAGGATTCCGCCCGCAATGATGAGCAGCATCAAGAAGTTTGCCGCAATCGGATTCCTGGCAAACCAGACAATCAATTTCATGGCTTTTCCTTCGCCACCACGGTCATACCTTCAACCGGATGCAGTATGCCGGAAACCATGACACGCTCACCCGGCGTCAAACCTTCCGTAAGAATGACCTGCTCACGTTCCTTTTTCAGAACGGCAACGTGACGCAGGCGCAAACGGTTGTCCTGATCAATGACCGCGACCCGGCCATCTTGTACTAATGCACCGACCGGCAGCACATACACATCCTCCAACCAGCGGCCTTCGATACTCGCCTCGACATACAAACCCACCGGCAACACCGTAACTGCACGATTCCCTTCACTCCCGCGCAATCCGAATGGATCGTTGACCTGAGCCACGATCATCACCATACCGGTTTTTTCATCGATGGCACCCTCGCTGCGCACAATCCGGCCCCGCCAGGTTTGTAATTCTCCGTGATAACTCGCCGACAAAATGACTTCAGCGCCTTTAACTGTAGTGGAACGCGACGGCCAATCCGGCACCTCAATCCAAGACAGTTCCTGAGTGTTGACGGGCAGACGCACTTCCGCCAAATCGCTGCTGTAGATAATTCCCAGCACGTCTCCGGTATTTAGGTACTGCCCCATCCCAATGGATTTTGTGCGCACCCGGCCGTTGAAGGGTGCGCGTATTTCCGTGCGCTGCCGCAGCAATCGGGCATTTTTCAGCTCCTCCTGCTCGGCAGCAAGTTTCGCCTTTTTTTCTTTCAATTGCGGAATTCTCAAATTCAGGGGGCTGGGATCGCCTTCGCCCAGTTGCCGCCACTCTTGCCGCGCCTGTTCTGCTTCAGCTTCCTCACGCGTCAATTGATAGTGTGCTTCCATGACTCGGGCCTGCGCCTGTGCCACACGCAAATCGTATTCCGCCGGATCGATGGAAACCAGCAAATCGCCCTTTTTGAAAAAACCACCACTGACAAATGCCGGGGCCACATGGGTGATGTTGCCCGAAACACCTGTTATGACCTCGATTTCGGTTTGCGCTTTGACACGTCCCTGCGTTTGCACTGTCATTTGCAACCGTTGCGGTTGTGCCGTGATCGTTTGCACCGCTGGTGTTTCGGCAACTTGCGGTTGTTGATCGGCCTGCGGCGGCATGCGGACGATGACCATAGCCGCAACGGTACCCGCCATGATCACGAATAAAGCGATGAATAGTTGTTTACGCGTTTTCATCAACAAACAAAGTTCTGCATGAGGGGAAAGATGGTTATATGAGATCGATCAGGCATTACCACCCAGAGCCAGATAAAGGTTGATACGGTTACTCAGCAATTGCCGGGTAACGGAAAGATGTGCCGTCTGTGCATTCAACATGCTGCGATAGCTATCCAGCAAAGTCAGAATTTCAATGGTACCGTTTCGATACGAGTAAATAGCCAGTTTCTGGCTGGATCCGGTATGCTCAACCGCTTTGCGCAACGCAACTTCTTGCTGCCGTAACCATTCTTCCGCTGCCAGCGCTTGTTCGACCTCGCGAAAGGCATTCAATGCCGTATTTTTGTACTGATTCAGGGCTTCCTCGGCGCGCGCCTGATTGCGGAAAATCTCACCCTGAATGCGCCAACCGGTAAAAACCGGCTGCACCAATCCGGCAAGCACATTCCAGGCAACAGCCCTGGGATCGATCAATTCGGTCAGATCAACGCTACGGCTCCCGCCGGTCGCCGTCAGCGTAATCCGCGGCAACCGCAACTTTTGCGCGCTGACTGTTCGCAAATCGGCTGCTTGCAGACGCTTGAATGCGGCTACCAGATCAGGTCTGCGTTCCAGCAATTCCGACGGCAATCCTGCCGGTATCGTTGCCGGTAGTGACGGCAACCGGGCGGTGCTCCATACCTTATCTTCGGGATAATTACCCAGCAAGATTTCGAGTCTTTTGGAAATTTGCTGTGCCCGGTTACGCGCCTGTTTCAGTTGCGCCTCGGCATTCGCCAGGTCATTTAAGGCCAAACGCAAATCCAATCCGCGCACCAGACCGCGCTGAAAACGCCCGCGCACCAGGTCGGCGATCACGCCTCGATCCTTGATCGACTGCTCAATGACGGCCGATTGCAATTCGGCTTCGATCAATTCGAAATAGCTTTGTGCAACGCGTGCCGCCAGCGATAAGCGGGTTCCTTGAAAATCCGCCTGCACAGCAGTGGCTTCCGTCAGGGCTGCCTGATGTGAATCGCGGATTCTTCCCCACAAATCCACTTCCCAACTAACGCCGAATAAGGCCTCAAAAACATTGAAGCGGGCGGAACCGAACCCCGCATCGCGAATTTGCACTTCCTCATAATCCGCCGAGAAGAAAAACTGCGGCCAGCGCAAGGATCCGTCAATGCGCGCCTGAGCTGCGGCAGCTTGAATTCTCGCCGCCGCGGCCTTCAATTCGTAATTATTTTCCAGTGCGCGATCCACCAGCTGTTTTAGCGTGGCATCCTGAAATGTTTCCACCCAATTCACAGCGACGGATTGCTCCCCAGCGTGTTCGCTCCACTGCTGCGGAATGACTGCACCGGTATCGCCGGTGCGCCGCTCGGGCAACAGGTTACAGGCACTTATGGCGAATAAAGACAGAAAAAAGCAAACTAAATGGAATGATTTCATAGCGGAGCCAGTATCAACTGCATGCACATTCCTATACTTTCAGCTGCGATCATTTTCAGGATAAAAAGCTTTCGCCAGGATTTTCGCCAAATCCTGGCGGACTTGTCCGGCTTCTTCGACGATATTGCCCAGCCGGGCAAAATCATGAACCATTCCGGCGTAAACGTTGACTTGTGTGTCCACGCCGTTGGCTTGCAGCCGCTCGGCATAAGCCATGCCTTCATCCAGCAAGGGATCATACTCGGCCAGGACAAGATAAGCCGGCGCCAGCTTGGACAAATCCGAAGTTTCCAGCGGCGCAAACCGCCAATCAGCCCGATCGGCATCCGTGCGCAGATAAAGATTAAACATCCATTGCAGGGTTTTCGCTTCCAACAGATACCCACTAGCAAGGCGTTGATGGGATACGCTATCCTGCCATGCGCTCGTACAAGGGTACAGCAGAAGCTGGTAAACCGGCGGTTGCAGGTTTTCGTCCCGCGCCATGATCACGATCCCGGTTGCCAACGTACCACCTACACTATCGCCACCAACAGCAATGCGGTTCGTGTCAAGACCGTGAGCCGATCCATGTTGCACAAGCCATCGATATGCATCATGCGCATCATGCACGGCGCTAGGAAAACGATACTCCGGTGCCAGCCGGTAAGCGACATGCAAGACATGACAGGGCGTCAACACAGCCAGCGAACGGCACAGCGAATCGTGCGAATCCAAACTGCCCAGACAATAACCGCCGCCATGAAAATATAACAATACCGGTTGCGGATCCGAAGTTTGCTTAAATTCCAGCGGTTTATACCACCTGGCGCTGATCTGATATCCATCGCGGCTTTCGATACTGAGTTCTTGCACGCTGGCCACCTGCGGACCCGGAACATCCAGTATATACGTGGCCGCTTCGTATTCGCGATACGCCAAATCTGGCGGCAAATCGTGCAGTGCCGGCCTGTCGCCACTAGCCACCGCTTCTGCTGCCAGTTCGAGAAACACCGACAGCTCGTCATTCAGCGGCATGCGATTCCTCCGGTCATCACCCCGATAGCGGAAAAAAACATCATGACCATCTGCTAGAACCGGAACGTCAGAGTACCAATCACAGTACGTAGTGTTCCAAGATAATACCTATTGAAGTTTGTTGTAGCAATGTAGGATTCATTAAAAATATTACTGGCATTGATGTTGAACGATATGGGACCTCTTTCATAGCGCAGCGTAGCATCGAACAATGTATACGATGGCGTGGTGCTGACATTGTTTTCTTCGTTGAATGTGCTGCCAACGTAGCGAACACCTCCCCCCAACCCAAATCCTCTCAGCCATTCGTAACCCAAAGCACCGAAAGAGTAATCAAGCCATCCGGAAGCCATCGTAGTGGGAACCTGTATCGGTCTTTTCCCCCTGAAATCGGTATCTTTCATATTATCCACATCCAAATAAGTAAAGGTACCGATGGCATTCAAGCCGCGCAGCAATTCACCCCGTCCTTCCAGCTCAACACCGCGCGATCTGACTTCCCCAATTGCCATAAGATGCGCTCCGCTAGGATCACTCGGGTCTCGCGATAGCGCGTTCGTTTTGGTCAGATCAAAAAACGCTACCGTATAAAGCGATCTTCCTCCCACCGGCTGAAATTTGACACCCGCTTCGAATTGCGAAGCCCGGGTAGGGTCAAATGGCTTATTATTAACATCAACACCGGGTTGCGCCATAAAGGATTGTGAATAGCTAAAATAAGGTGCAATACCGTTTGCAAACAAATAAGTTAAACCTGCCCGTCCGGTAAATGCACTATCCTTGTTCCGGGTTGCGGATTCACTGAGTAGATCGCTATCTTTGGTGCGAAGTCTGTCATACCGACCGCTCAGCGTTAAAATCCAGTTTTCATTGTATTTAAGCTGATCCTGTATGTAGAAACCCAGTTGATCAATCCGCTGTTTCGAATTCTGCAATAACAAATCAGGCCTAGGAATAGGTTGCGACGAATAAATCGGATTGGCAATATCGATAGCGGGCGGTACATAGTCGCTGGTATATCCTTCAAAGTAGCGCATGGATGCATTGGTCTGATTCCAGTCAGCCCCTAGCAACACGGTATGACTGACGGGACCAGTAGTAGTCTTTGCTTGCAAGTGGGTGTCGAGCACGGTTTGACTCAAACGTTCATTGGTCGCATAAGCTCCGCGATCAATCAAAGTCGGCTGTTCGGGATTGCTAGGTCCCACCGAAAATATATCCTGGAAAGCACCTTTCTGAAATGCGTGACGGAAATTTTGCCGGACCGTCAGCATTTCATTGAAGTGATGCTCGAGTTGATAGCTGAATGATCCCTGGTTCTGTGCGTAGCGAGCAAACTTCGGTTCGCTTTGCAACACATTGGTAAACCGGCCATCCGGTGCGGTGATATAAAACGGCGAGGAACCGCTGCGGTTGTTAAGCACATCCCCCATTAAGGTAATGGTTGTCGCAACAGTCGGTCGGAAAGTGATGGACGGTGCGATATAAAACCGCTCATTATGCGCCCGATCACCGCCAGTATTGGGATATCTGACTTGCGTATCACTGTCGAGTGCAGTGGTCACCAGCCGCATCATGATCGTCCCATCCTTGTTCGCCACGCCCAGATCGGCTGCGAATCTTTTCCGGTCAAAATTACCGTACTGAAATTCCACTTCACGGATCGGCGTGGCAGTCGGCCGCTTGGTGACCCGGTTCACGATACCGCCGGCATCACCACGCCCGAACATTACCGAAGATGGACCACGCAGAACATCGACCCGCTCCAGGCCATAAGTATCTGTGACAAAGCCGTTGAAAAACAAACCCTGTGCCGCATTGCTCAGACCATCGCGGAAATTGGCGGTTGTCAAGGCATTGAATCCCCGCATATACAAATACTCGAACCCGCGTCCGTCGAATCCGAATTGATCAACGGTAACGCCGGGAACATAACGCAAGGCCTCGGTGAAATTTTGCACACTGCGCATATCCATTTCATTGCGCGTCACCACCGATATCGATTGTGGTATCTCGATGATCGGCGTATCGGTCTTAGTTGCTGTGATACTGCGTTTAGCAGCATATCCGCTTGTCTCGCTTGTATTCTTAGCTTCAACCACCACGGCTGGAAGCGTCGAATTGGCGGCTCTATTTGTATCCGGTTTGCCGGTGGAATCCTTTTCCGGAGAATCAGTTTTACGATCAGGTGCTCCGGTTGAACTTTGCATCCCGGTCTGCTTTGTTTGCGCAAAACCGCTGCTGATGGTTGTAGTTAATGCGATGGACAAAACTGCGGAAAATGCCAGATGTTTTGATAGGCCAAGTGATATTGTTGTTTTTTTGTACATGACTAGGAATATAAAAAAGCGATGAAAAAAGTGATCGACTCATACATCACTGCTCAGGCAGTTAATGATGAGACGGCTCGTGTTGTTACCGGAGGCTTGATCTGATCCAGAGAATTCACCAGGGCTTGAGTAATTTCACTGGCACGAATCGCAGTAACCGACAATAAGGTGTCGCTCAATCCATGACTGGATTCGCAGGCTCCTTGTAAAAAAATGGCCGGTTTGAATTGCGGAGTGGCACTCAGCTGGTAATTGCGGTCCACCGATAAAGTCTTGAAAAACGGCATGAGCGGTGACAACAATGCTTGAAAATGATCCCGGTGATATCCGGTTGCGAGTACGACGGCATCATAGGTTTCAGAAAAGTCGCAATCATCGTTCAAATTGTGCAATGTGAACTGAATCCCCTGCGGTAATGAGTCAGCTCGCCTCACTTCGTGTCTGCGTAAAAACCGGTGCCGCTTCGTGCCCACTACTTTTTGCTGGTAAAGCACATTGAATATCTGCTCGATCAGCACCAGGTCCGGTGCGGCATAATTGGTGTGCCAGAATTCTCCGAGAAGCCTGCTGCGTTCCTGTTCCGAGCTATTGAAAACAAAATCGGTGAAATCGGCATTGAAGATTTCATTGACAAAGGGACTGTCATCGGAAGGCTTGATCGAGCGGGCGCGCATGATCAAATCAATTTTTGTATTATCGAAGCGGCTGTGCAGATCCATGAAGATCTCCGCAGCGCTCTGCCCACCCCCTACGACAGCAATTCTTTTGGCATTTGAGAATTCCTTGATTCTTCTCAAATAATTATTGGAATGAAAAATCCGGTTATCGTCCTTCAATGCCTGAAAACTCTCCGGAATTCTCGGTTTACCACCGATACCTACCGCCAGACTGCGCGCTAACCGCTCATGCAGCGTGTTGTGCCGGTCGCGGGACCTTACGCGCAAATACGCGACTTCGTTGCCGATTTTTTCCGGCAAGATCTCGATCACTTCTTCTCCATAAGCGCATCTATCATCGAAATGCGAAGCAGCCCATGCCAAGTAGTCATTAAACTCGTGCCGGCTGGGAAAAAAAGTCTTCAAATTGATAAAATCCTGCAGCCGGTCTTTTTGATGCAGATAATTGATAAATGTGAAATAACTGGCCGGATTACGCAGCGTGGCCAGATCCTTGAGAAATGAAACCTGCATGTGAGCATTGTCCAGCATCATATTGGCATGCCACGCGAACCCCGGCTGTTTTTCAATAAAAAAGGAGTCGATGTGATAACTGGTCTGCTTTTTTTCTTCCAGTGTAATGGCCAGGGCGATATTCGATGGACCAAAACCAATACCAATCAAATCATAAATTTGCATGTTGTAATCCTCAGGATAGCGATAAGGAATGTGTGGCGATGGAACTGCGTGGCAACCACAGTTGTTCGGAAAAGAAATGCTCACGCAGCAACATATGCAGTGCAGCGCGTTTGTGTGGAAAATCGAATTCCTTGAGATTGGCGTAGCCGCCATGGGCGAGATTTCGCATCATCTTGTGATTATCGACGCGAGGCTCGATGACTATGCGCTGCGTCCGGCAATCATCCAGGAACAAATAATGCGAGATCGACGGCAACCAGGCCGTCACGAAAGGCTTGCCGCGCATTTGCGGCTCGCCAATTAAGACATGCCAGCCGCGATCAAAGTCATGCGCATCGTAAAACGGTGCGATGCGGTCCTCTTTGGCCCAATACACTTCGAAGTAGCCGAAAGGCTCATCATCCAGACACGCAATCAGATTCAGCATGTGAGGATCCACATCGATTGCTTCGAGATAATGCCGATGTTTTTGCATGTCCCCGGTTTCCTGCCAAAAAGCAGCGACCATGGGATCATTCATCCAACAATTAAAGCGTTGCAAGTCGGTATCGATTGCCGGTCGACGCAAATTCAGCGTGCGCCCGAGCCATGGAATATAGCGCCGGTAGACCAGACCGGAAGGTTTGGGCGAGCGCAGCGGATGACGCCGTCCTTGACTGAATCCATAGCGAATGGGACAAGGTATGCCACCGCCTTGATGCCATAGCCTGGACTGTTGCCAGAATGTTTCAGCATAGGCTGTCACCCGGTTGCCGTCGACAGTCAGCACTCCTGTCGCAAACAACTCGGGAAACTGTGATTGCGCAACGGTCAATGCCACTTTCTTTTGCGTTGGATAGTAAGTCAGCGCGGCCTCGATAACCGCCAACAGTTCCGTTGTGGACGGTTGTTTGCCGATTGCATCGATTAACCCCAATTCCAGCTGTCCATCGGTATTCCGCAGAGACCAAATCGCTGGTTGCTCATTGTCACGACACCCAGCGTATAGCCTTTGACCATCAAGCTTGATGGCACAGCAAACCTGATCGGGGTATGACAGCAGATTTACTTGATCAACTATTTGTTCGTCGATCAAAATCGCGAATGAATCACTGAGCAGATTTGATTTCATTTATCTCCAATGCAATTTTATTTTCACAGTAATACCTTCTTAGCATTTAAGACGAATGAGAATTATTTTTATCTACAAAACTTGTTGCCCTTTATAAGGTGTAACCTAATTTATTAAGATCAAGACAATAATTATTAAGGTCTTTATTCTCCGAAAAATAGTTGAAATGATTTCTTCGATTCATATTATTGCGACACAGCCTGGCATAATTCTGTAAATAATTCTTATTGTCATTCGTCTCAAAAGTTGTATCGAAATGAATCAGGTGGAGCATGCTGAAATTTCTTGTAAAACAGTCAAAACCCTTGTTGCTGGGCGCATCACTTTCCAGCATCCTGCACGGCGTCGGCAGTGTAATGTTATTGGCGCAGATTAATTCTGCGTTGACCTCGGAAAATACCGAGCATGAGCAAATGGCATGGCTTTTTGCCATTACCGCACTCGGCGTAATGTTCACTTATGTCATCGCAGCCGTTTTGTTCGAAAGGCTCGGTCAACAGGCGCATGCTGAGTTGCGTAGCTTTATAGCAAAACGGGTAATTACCGCGGATTACCGGCAATTGGAAGTTTTGGGTGCAGCCCGGGTGCAGTCCGCCCTATCCGATCACTGCAGCCGGGTTGCCGAATTTTTTGTCAGCTTTCCGGTCATCCTGACCAATGCAGTAGTCGTGATCGGTTGTCTGGCTTATATGGCCTTCCTGTCCTGGCAAGTGTTCTTGCTGGCGGTTCTCATTATCGGCTTGGGTTGCGTCGGTTATCATCTTGCCCATTTGCGCGCAATCCGGCACCTTGATGCAGCCGCACAGGAACAGGATCAATTGTTTGGCCACTTCCGTTCCTTGACGGATGGCGCCAAGGAATTGCGCCTTAATCACGACAAACGGGTTGTCTTTTTTGACGATGTATTGCGGCGCTCGATCGAAAAAGTACGCAAGGAGCGCACCTTCGGCATGTCGGTTTTTGTCGCATCCGCGGGCTGGGGTAATTTTCTGATCTATGCCTTTATCGGCCTGGTACTGTTCGTTCTGGTCGGTGATGTACCTGACCGCACCTTGATCATGACCGGCTACGCGCTGATTTTCGTTTACATGGTAGGACCATTGGAAGCATTGCTATTGAATATTCCCCGCGCCAACCTGGCACAGGTTTCCGCGGACAGGATCGAGGAAATTACGCAAGCCATGGCTTCCACGGAACAACCGGTAACCGGAAGAACGGTGCCGCCGTTGCAATCGATTGTGCTCAAAGGGGTATTGCACCGCTACTATCATGAACAAAAGGATGAAATGTTCACGCTCGGTCCGATCGATTTATCGTTTCATCCCGGTGAAATCACTTTCCTGGTGGGTGGCAACGGCAGCGGCAAAACCACTCTGGCAAAGCTACTCGTCGGTTTGTATCCACCCGAGGCAGGTACGATTACGCTGAATCAGGCTCCGATTACCGATCTCAATCGTGATTATTACCGTCAATGTTTCACCGCCATTTTTTCCGACTTTCACCTCTTTGATCGGATTCTGGAAACCGGATTAAACACAGAACTGGATCACAACGGAAACCAACTGCTTGCCAAACTGCACCTGCAAAATAAGGTCAAGGTACGGCACGGCGCTTTTACCACGCTATCGTTATCGCAAGGTCAACGCAAACGGCTGGCCCTGGTGATAGCTTATCTCGAGAAGCGCCCGTTTCTGGTATTTGACGAATGGGCTGCCGATCAGGATCCCTTGTTCAAAGATATTTTTTACCATGAGCTGCTGCCGGAATTACGCGCAATGGGTAAAACCGTACTGGTGATTTCGCACGATGATCGCTACTTTCATTTGGCCGATCGCTTGCTGCGCATGGAAAATGGCCGCTTGACAATTGATCAAAGCCATGACCGTTGCAATCAATCCAAACCCGCCCCAACCCCGTCGTTTGCTCTCGACAGCATCACCTGACATTATGAAAAAACCTCTTGCAACCGAAGTATTTGATCATCCTCAACAATCCGTAAAGAGCATTACAAAAACAAGAATAACGCGCCAAATTCTGACTTTACTCCATCGCTGGGCAGGTCTTTCGCTTGCAGTTTTTCTGTTTATTGCCGGATTTACCGGTACCATCATTTCATGGGATCACGAGCTGGATGAATGGTTGAATCCACAGCTGTTCGAGCGGCAAAGCCCAGGTGAAACGTTGCCTCCGCTCGTACTGGCCGATCATCTGGAAAAAACCGACTCTCGTATCTTGATCACCTGGCTGCCGCTTGCCATCGAATCGGATCAAAATCTCGGATTGGCTGTTATCGGCCGCCCTGATCCGCGAACTGGAAAAGCAATCGATATCGGGGTAAATCAAATCGCGCTTGATCCAGTGACCGCGGAAATCCGGGGATCGCGTATGTGGGGGGACATTGCACTGACACGAGAAAATTTCGTGCCATTTCTGTACAAGCTGCATTACAGCATGCACCTTCCGGATTTCTTCGATATCGAATTCGGTATCCTGTTCATGGGTATACTGGCCATTGTCTGGACCATCGATTGTTTTGTGGCGTTACTGCTGTCTTTTCCCAACTGGCAAGCATGGCGCAAATCGTTTACTTTCCGCTGGCGTCAGGGCGGATACAAACTGAATTTCGATTTGCACCGCTCCGGCGGCGTCTGGTTATGGGGTCTGTTGCTGATCTTGGCTGTCACGGCCGTATCGATGAATCTGAATCAAGAAGTGACGCGTCCCATCGTTTCGGTATTTTCCACGCTCAGCCCCGATCCTTTTGCAGTGCGATCCCCCAATCCGCATGACGAACCGATCGAACCCGGTATCAACCGGCGTGAAATCGTCAAACTAGCACAGGCTGAAGCACGCCGGTTAGGCTGGAATATACCGCTGGGCGGGATGTTTTATGACCCGGAATATAGCATTTACGGTGTGACGTTTCACGAGCTAGGCAAAGATCATGCGGATCGCGGACTCGGCAATCCCTGGTTATATTTCGATGGTCAAGACGGCCACTTTCTAGGTGATAAGATTCCCGGTAGCGGCAGCGCCGGGGATATTTTTCTGGACGCGCAATTTCCCCTGCACTCCGGCCGCATCCTGGGATTACCGGGGCGCATCATGGTTTCGGTACTGGGTTTACTGGTTGCAACCCTATCGGTTACCGGCGTGATTATCTGGTACCGCAAACGCAAAGCACGAATGCCAGCTCTTCATCATGATCATTCAACAAAAAAATAACCCCAGCCTTCTAACCTAGCCATCTAACATACCCCTCCTCTTTCTGCAGGCATCGCAATCAGAAGATTCATTTTTTATTGTGGAATCGATTGATACCCAATATTGATCTCGGTTGCATTCAAACAATAGGCATAATAGAAGCGGCTCCGGATTCATTCGAATCACACCTGATTTGCATCAAGATATCGCCAACACCCTGCAACAATAAATCAGCGCGGATGATCTCGAAATGACCGGCCTCGATTTCAATCGAATGAATCTTAGCAGGGGTAATCTGCTGTGCAAGTGCCGCACGATGACTGGGTTCGCGATCCGACGCCCACCAGCACACGGAATTTGCACTCAGCGTCTCCAGCTTTCCAGTTTGCATCGATAATATTTTCAATCGTCGCGCCACTAAAAAGATTTGCGCCAATTCATCCGCTCCCATAGCGGCATAGCCGGGAGCTTTACATGCACCTGCCGGGCTTGCAAAAAGAGTCTCAAGTATTGCGGTTATCGCTTGCACGGTTTCCTGCGCCTCCGGTGAATAGGATGACACAGCCGGCAATACGCCATCGAGAGTTGCACCGGGAACGATAACAGCCACAAAATCCGCCAGATCCTGCCGCCAGTCATCCGCTTGCGGCGATTCCACATCAGGAACATACGGATCGATCAGCCCCAGAAAAGCCACGGACTTTTCCTTGACTTCAAATATTTCCGCCATCAATGCTGCCAAGGTTCCTCCCAACGACCAGCCGGCGAGATGCACCGGTCCTTCCGGCTGAACACTACGGATCATCCGGCAATAGTCCTCGGCCATTTGACGTAGCGAAGTATCTCGGTGCGCCGGATCGGCGAGCATGCGGCAAGGCAAACCGTACACTGTGCGAATTCCTTGCAAATGCCGTGCCAGCGGCTGATAGTCGAACACCGTACCCAACCCGGCATGGATGCAGAACAAGGGCCGTTTGTCGCCGTGCTCAACCGGTTGGTTCAACAGCAGCAAACCGTTTGTAGCCTGGGTAGCCAATCCCAACAGACTTGCAATAGTCGGCTTCTGTATCAGGTCGCGTAACTTGATATTGATATTGAGATGACTCAGATTGCGGATACGGGCAATGACCTTGAGGCTGGATAGCGAATCACCTCCTAGGGCGAAGAAATTATCTGTTTCACCAACTCGCTCCACACCCAGCACTTCCTGCCAAATTTCCGCCAGCGCCTGTGCTTGCGGCGTGGATGGTGCGCGGTATTCGTCACCAGTAGCACCAGGCTCCGGCAATCGCTTGCGATCCAGCTTTCCGCTCGGCAATCGGGGTAATTCGGTCACTGCGATAAAATGCGATGGCACCATATATTCCGGCAGCCGCTGTATCAACGACTGTTTCAACTGTATCAGCGGCGGCTGTTGTGTTGACTCACTGGCAAGCACGATATAAGCAACCAACTGTGCACCACTTGCACCGTTATGTACCACCACAGCCACGCCGACCACGCCATCCATTTCACGGATGCGCGCCTCGATTTCACCCAGTTCGATCCTAAATCCACGTATTTTCACTTGATCATCAGCACGACCGATATACTCGATGTTGCCGTCATCTAGCCAGCGCACCAGATCGCCAGTACGGTACAAGCGTCCTCCGGTCTGATCGAGTGGATCGGCAACAAACCGTTCCGCGGTCAATCCTGTTCGCCCCAGATAACCTCTGGCCAACCCATACCCGCCAATATACAACTCACCCACAACACCAAACGGTACCGGCTGCATAGCGGTATCCAGGACATAGATTGTGCGATTCCCGACCGGACGGCCAATGGGTGCATAAGCGCAATCAAAGCTACCGGTGGCATCGGTTTTCCAGATCAGTGGCGTCACCACGGTTTCGGTCGGTCCATAACCGTTGATCAGTCTGTCCGGCTGTAACGTCTGGCGGATCAGGTCATACGAGGCCTTCGGCATCGCCTCGCCGCCGAAAACATACAGTTCCACCGGCGGCGGATCGGTGCGGGATGATGCCCATTCGGCAATCTGGCCCAGGTATGCCGGTGGAAAAGCAGCATTGGTGATGCGGTAGTGCCGCAAGGCATCGTAGGTCTGCTCCGCCGTCCATAATTCCTGATCGCGCACCGCCAGCCCGGCACCAACTGTCAACGCAGTCAACCAGCGCTCGTGTGCACCGTCAAAGGAAAACGACATGAACAGCAATTCGCAAGAATTAGGATGCATTTCGTATATCCCTGCGGTCGCCTGGCAGTGCATTGACAATGGGCCGTGGGTAACGCCAACGCCCTTGGGAAGACCGGTTGATCCGGAAGTGTAGATGACGTACGCCAATTGCTGTTGATGCACGGCAACTACCGGATTTTTCGTGTGTTCAAAATTCCAGTCGATGTCGTCCAGCACAAGTTGCGGCACGTCACTGTCAAAGGCATGCCTGACCAGTACCGCCTGCTGTGTGATCAATAGCGATAGTCCACTATCCTTGATCATGAATTGCAGCCGTTCGGTCGGATAATCGATATCCAGCGGCACATAAGCGGCTCCCGTTTTTAAAATAGCCAGGAAGGTCACGATGACATCGAGCGACCGCTCCAGAGCAACGCCAATGCGGATTTCAGGTACAGCACCCGACTGCATCAGTTTGTGTGCCAGACCATTGGCCCGCGCATTCAGTTCGGCATACGACATCTCCTGCTCACCCATCAGCAAGGCAATCGCATCAGGCCGAACCGTCGCATTGTGTTCGATCAGGCCATGCACCGGTTGATAAATTCTGGTTTCCGGTGAAAAATCGGCGGTGCTGCGCAGCGACAGCAACCTGGCATGTTCTTGCTGGCTGACCCACGGTAATTCCCCGACGGGACGAAGCGCATCGATCATCATTTCACGCATCAATGATTCCATGTGCAAACGCAAATTTTGTACAAAACTTTCGTTGAAATCATTGCAACTATAGGCATACTCGATTTCCAACGTGGTGCCGGCTACGACTTGCAAATCCATCGCATAGCCCGTCATACCCTTGCTGTGCATGGCGCCGAATTGCAAACCATCGCTTTCCGAATTACGCAATGCGGCATCGACTGGATAATTTTCAAAAACGACGATGCTATCGAACAGCGGTTGGCCGGAATAACCAGCCCAGCGCTGAATATTCGCCAATGCGGTGTGCTCGAATTCGCGCAAACGCACATTCGTTTCCTGCAGGGCGTGCAGATACTCCGCAACGGTCAGGTGGTTGCGGCGTTGCACCGGCACCGGGATGGTGTTGATGAATAAACCGACCATCTCGTCCGAGCGCGCGAGACTCAGCGGCCGCCCCGCCACCGTGGCGCCGAATACAATGATTTCCTTGCCGCAATAGCGCTGCAACAACAAGGCCCAGGCGGCCTGAACGAGG
>JAAEXZ010000039.1 GCA_017879645.1 Nitrosomonas sp. | reverse complement strand
GCAGAATTGGTTTTTCATCAAAGTTTGGTTAAAGTGGCGTTTATTTTTTAACTTTAGCGTAATTTTGAATTATGTGGTTACTTGTCGTTGAAGCCGCTGTAGCATTGGGTTTGTTCCTGTTTATCATCTGGTGGACCATGTTTTCCGGTAAAAAGAAAAAAGACGGTGACAAAAAGGACTGACCCGTCCCCCGGATTGGCATATCCGAAGTGTGGCAGGTGAAGAATTCGGTCAGACGGGGTTTTCGATATCGATGAACTGATGACGGATGCCGAATTTCTGCGCAATGTAATCGCCGAGAGCCTGTACGCCATAACGTTCAGTGGCGTGATGCCCTGCCGCAATGTAGGCGACACCCGATTCACGTGCCGCATGAACACTCTGTTCGGAGATTTCACCGGTGATATAGGCATCCGCGCCTTGCGCGATAGCAGCTTCGAAATACGATTGCGCAGCACCGGTACACCAGGCAACCTGCCGGATGGACTTGCTCATGTCTCCGATGACCATGGGTTTGCGTAACAGCGAGCGGGAAATTTTTTCCTTGAATACTTCCAGGCTAATGGGTTGCGCCAGTCTGCCAAGAACGGCCATGTCCTGATCGCCAAAATGTCCGACCTCAATCAGTCCGAGTTTCTTGGCAAGTTGGACATTGTTGCCAAACTGGGGATGGCTGTCGAGCGGCAGGTGATAGGCAAACAGATTGATATCGTGCTTCATCAGTAATCCGATACGGCGACCTTTCATGCCAGTGATGCGTGTATCCTCGCCGCGCCAGAAATATCCGTGGTGTACCAGAATGGCATCGGCTTTTGTCGCGACCGCTGCTTCCAGCAGATCCAGCGATGCCGTGACACCGCTGATCAGAGTGCCAATCTCATGTCGCCCTTCCACTTGCAGACCATTTGGGCAATAATCATGAAAGCGGGTGATATCCAATAACTGATTCAAATGGTTTTCAAGTGCTTCGCGATGCATGATCATTCCTTTTTGGATTCGAGCGGATGAGGTGATACCGCCTATTTTAATTCTGGAGTAAGACACCTTGATGTATAGATTCTGGCTGATTTTTGCACAAACCGCGACGGTGGTGTTGGCAATTTTTTTTGTGATATCGACACTGCGTCCGGATTTGCTGCCTTGGCGCCCGCGTGGCGATGTGGTGACGATTCAGGAAGCGGCTCCCCTGCCGGAACCAGGCAGGCCGGATAGTTATGCCAGAGCAGCAGAGATTGCCATGCCGTCCGTGGTCAATATTTTTACCAGCAAGGAAGTGAATGAACCTGCCCATCCGTTGATGGAAGATCCCATGTTTCGCAAGTTTTTTGGCGAGCAGTTCGAGTCCAGGCCACGTCGAGCTTCCAGCCTGGGTTCCGGGGTCATCGTCAGTGCCAATGGTTATATCCTGACCAATCATCATGTCATAGAAGCCGCGGACGAAGTGGAAGTGGCCCTGGTCGATGGTCGTAAAGCCAAAGCCAGTGTCATTGGTTCCGATCCCGAAACGGATCTGGCAGTGTTGAAGACCACCCTGAAGGATTTGCCGGCGATCACCTTTGGTCAGTCGCAGCAAGTCAAGATCGGTGATGTGGTGCTGGCAGTCGGTAATCCGTTTGGCGTGGGGCAAAGTGTCACCATGGGGATTGTCGGCGCTTTGAGTCGCAACCACGTGGGCATCAACACTTTCGAGGATTTCATTCAAACCGATGCTGCCATCAATCCGGGTAATTCAGGTGGGGCATTGACCGATACCTCGGGGAACCTGATTGGTATCAATACCGCCATTTATTCGCGCACGGGTGGTTCATTGGGTATCGGTTTTGCGATCCCGGTGCATACGGCAAAGCAGATCATGGAACAAATCATTCAGTCTGGTTCGGTAACTCGTGGATGGCTGGGTGTCAGCATGCAGGACCTGACGCAGGAACTGGCCGAATCGTTCGGTCTGGAAGGCGCAACTGGATCCCTGGTGGCCGGTGTCATGAAGGATGGGCCGGCCGACAAAGGCGGGATCAAGCCAGGCGATCTGCTGGTGGCGGTCCAGGGTAAGCACGTCAAGAATACGTCCGAAACTCTGAATCGGGTGGCCGCACTGGTGCCGGATGAAACCGCGACCATTACCGTGATTCGCAATAAAAAGGAAATATCGGTTCCGGTCAAAGTGGGTGTGCGACCCAAGCAGCGTTGAGCCTATTGGCGAATCCCGGTCAATTCTAGTTATTAAGCCATCGACATGAAAAGTTTGTTTACTTTTGGCGGATTCCTGTCCGTCATTGCGCAGTGGTTCAGTGCCAATATCCTTGCCCTGGGACGTGAAATGCGGTTGTCGTATCTGCCGCCGCTGATGGTATACGTGGCCGCGGGAATTTCCGGTTTGACCGGTATCGTGGGTACATTCTATGTCAAGGAGAAACTCGGCTTGTCAGCCGAATTTCTTGCAATGCTCGGATTCTGGATGATGTTGCCGTGGGCGCTCAAAATGCCGCTGGGGCATCTGGTGGATCTGATGTGGCGCTGGAAATCCGTGTTGGTTTATCTGGGCGCCAGTTTGATCATGGTCAGTTTGCTGATCATGATTGGCTTGCTGGGACATACTGCGGCCATGGCGGAATGGGCATCCATTGAAACGTGGTTTGTGCTGTCGGCCTTGCTGGCTCCGGTTGGTTATGTTCTGCAGGATGTGGTGGCCGATGCCATGACAGTCGAGGCTGTGCCGCGTGTGGATGAGAATGGCCAGAAACTCGATGCGGAAAAGCGCAAGCTCATGCACGTGACAATGCAAACGCTCGGACGCGTCGCCATTATCGGTGGAGGTGTGCTGGTGTCGGTTGCCAATGTATTTTTGCTGCGCGATGCCGGTACCTTGCCGGAAGCCGAAAAGGAAGCAGTATATTTGCTGGTGTATGAACTGGCGCTGGTCATTCCGATCATTTCTATAATGGGGGTGATTTTTGCATCCTGGCTGAAGCGGCAGGAGCGTCGACGTTATCTGGCACAGGGACATGATCGCCAGGTCGTCGAGAGTATGCTGGGATTGCATGTGGAAACACCTGCTGTCAACTGGTGGATCCTCGGAGGAGGGCTGGTTTTCACCGTGTTGTCTCTGGGGGTAGGGGTCAGCGGTATGCCGGCAGGCGAGGAAATCATTTTTGCCATTTCCATGGCGATCATCGTTTTCCTGATGTGGCGCCTGACCGATGCGCTCGAACCGGAAGCGCGTAATGTGCTGGTGGGTACGGCTTTCATGATCTTCATTTTTCGTGCTATTCCCAATCCAGGTGCAGGGTCCACATGGTGGATGATTGATGAACTGGGTTTCGATCAGCAGTTTCTGGCGGTGCTATCGCTTGTGGGGGCTGTTCTGACGCTGTTCGGCATGTTCATTTTTCGCCGTTTCATGGCGGAGCGATCGATTGCCTACATCATTGTGTTCCTGACTTTGGCTGGTACCGCATTGTCATTGCCGGTGCTGGGTATGTATTACGGATTGCATCACTGGACCGCCGCCTTGACCGGTGGTGTCGTGGATGCTCGTTTCATTGCCCTGATCGACACGGCGCTGGAATCACCGCTGGGGCAGATCGCCATGATCCCGATGCTAGCCTGGATTGCCAATTCCGCACCGGAGAAACTAAAGGCGACCTTTTTCGCCGTGATGGCTTCGTTCACCAATCTGGCGCTGTCAGCTTCGCAACTGGGGACCAAATATCTCAACCAGGTGTATGAAGTGAAACGCGAAGTCAAAGATGCCGTGACCGGGCAGATTACCATTCCAGCCGACTACAGCGAGCTGGGGCATTTGTTGCTGACTGTGACCTTGATCGGCTTGGTGTTGCCATTGCTTGCCATCGTCTTGGTCAAGCATTCGCGTTTTCGCAATGCGTAATCTTCGTTCGTCACAATGGCACCTGGCCGTGTTGTAACGCAATTGGATTTCATTGTCGATCACATGTGCGATAATGCAACTAATCTGTCATCCATCCCGATTTCATGTATAAAACGATCGAGCATTTTGTCGGCAATACACCGCTAGTCAGACTGAAGCATTTGCCGGGTCACACGACCAATGTCATTCTTGCCAAACTGGAGGGAAACAATCCGGCCGGTTCGGTCAAGGATCGTCCGGCCCTGTCGATGATTTCCCGCGCCCAGGAGCGTGGCGAGATCAAACCGGGCGATACGTTGATTGAAGCAACCAGCGGCAATACCGGGATTGCACTGGCCATGGCGGCAGCCATTATGGGTTACCGCATGATACTCATCATGCCGGAGAACCTGAGTATAGAACGACGCCAGTCGATGCGGGCATATGGTGCGGAAATCATACTGACACCCAAGGCTGGCAGTATGGAGCAGGCAAGGGATCTGGCTGAAAAAATGCGCGATGAGGGCAAAGGGATCATCCTCAATCAGTTTGCCAATCTGGATAATCCGCTGGCGCATTATGAAGGTACGGCACCGGAAATCTGGCGCGATACGGATGGCCGGATCACGCACTTTGTCAGCAGCATGGGAACCACAGGTACCATCATGGGGTGTTCTCGGTTTTTCAGGGAAAAGCAATCAACCATTCGGATCATAGGCGTACAGCCCGAGGAAGGCTCGCAAATTCCAGGTATCCGCAAATGGTCGCCAGCTTATTTGCCAAAAATTTACGACAGTCAGGCTGTGGATGAACTGCTCTATGTTTCGCAACAGGACGCGGAAAATCTGACACGCCGATTGGCCAGTGAGGAAGGTATTTTTGCTGGTATTTCATCCGGCGGTGCATTGGCTGCGGCGTTGCGTTTGTCTGCTCAGGTTGAGCACGCCGTGATCGTGTTCATTGTTTGCGACCGCGGTGATCGTTACCTGTCGACCGGTGTCTTTCCAGCCTGATGAGTGTTATACGTCGATTTTTGCCACAGCGGTTTGTCCGGGTCATGTTTATAATGATGTCTTTCGTGATGGCAGCAAACTCAACAGGCAAGCTATAGTCAATCGTCCATGTCGAATGTTGATTTCTCCTTTCCAATTCGAGTTTACTATCAGGATACCGATGCCGGCGGGGTGGTTTATCATTCGACCTATCTCAATTTCATGGAACGTGCACGCTATGAGTGGCTGCGGGAACTGGGATTCAATGTGGCGGCATTGCACGACATTCACCAGGCTTTATTCATGGTGAGGTCGCTGGAAATCGAGTATTTTCGACCCGCAGTGCTGGATGATTTGTTGCATGTGACTGTGGCGGTCAATGAAATCGGCAGAAGCCGGATCAAGCTTCTGCAGACCATTTTCTGCAATCATGTGCAGTTGGTGAGTGCTACCGTGCAGGTGGTGTGTGTCGGTGCAGAAAAGCTGAAACCCATCAGCATTCCTGTGCCATTACGTGAAAGGATCGGAAAGTTCGCATGAATACAACCGTTACACAAGATATGTCTTTTCTTCATCTGATCAGCAGCGCCAGCTTGCCGGTGCAGTTGGTGATGCTGATTCTGGTCTCGATTTCGTTCTTTTCCTGGTGGTTCATTTTTCGCAAGCTGTTCGTCATTCGCCATGAAATAAAGAAAACGGATGAGTTTGAAGATATTTTCTGGCGTGGGGCCGATCTGAATGCGTTGTATCAGCGTGCCACCAGTTCACGCTATGTATCCGGCAGTATGGAGCGCATCTTTGCGGCCGGTTTTGGCGAATTCAACAAGCATCCGCAAGGCACTGATACCGAGGCGGTAATGGAAAGCACGCGCCGGGCCATGCGCGCCACTTATCAGCGGGAAATGGATTATCTGGAATCACACTTGTCATTTTTGGCCACAGTGGGATCGGTCAGTCCCTATGTCGGATTGCTGGGTACGGTGTGGGGTATCATGAATTCCTTTCGCAGTCTGTCCAGCATGACTCAGGCGACCATCGCGCATGTTGCACCGGGTATTGCGGAAGCGCTGATTGCAACCGCCATGGGATTGTTTGCCGCGATTCCGGCAGTGGTGGCGTATAACCGCTACGCCAGCAGTACCGATCAGCTGGCGACCCGGTTTGAAAGCTTCATGGAAGAATTGTCGAACGTATTGCAGCGGCGCGCTGTATAGATCTAGATACAACGGAGAAACGGTTATGGGGCGTCGTGCCAAGCATCGGCTGGTAAACGAGATCAACGTGGTGCCATATATTGACGTCATGCTGGTGCTGTTGATCATTTTCATGATTACGGCACCAATGATCAATCATGGGCAGATCGAATTGCCGCAGATCGGCAAGTCTCTGGCTACACCAACAGCGCCGCTGGAAGTCATTATCAAGGCCGATGCCAGTTTGACGCTCCGCGATCGCGCCAAATCTTCGGCGGAGCAAAAAGTTGACCGTGGACAACTGGTTGAAGCAATAAAACAGAAGCAGGCGCAAAATCCCGAGCAGCCGGTAGTGATTGCTGCGGATAAAAATGTGCGTTATGAGGAAGTCATCAAAGTGATGGACATTTTGCAACAGAATCAGGTGCAGAAAGTGGGCTTGCTCGCGCAGCAGAAATAATCCATGGCGATGAGTGCCAGCATCTTGCGCAATGCCATCCATACCGAACCGCGAGTTTTGCTAGCGGGTGGACTCGCTGTACTGGTGCATCTGATTTTTGTTGCATTGATGATTTTTAGTTTGAATTGGAAGGACCATCCACCCGAAGGCATGACCGTCGATATCTGGAGCGAAATTCCCAAGCCGGTTCAGGAACCAGTTAAGTCGCAACCGTTACCCAAGCAGACACCCAAACCCGAACCACAACCTGAACCGCAACCACCCAAGCCAGAGCCCGAGCCACCCAAGCCGGAAGCAGTGAAACCTGCACCACAGCCACCTAAGGCAGTGGTGTCGCCACCCGTCAAGAAACCTGATATTGCCCTGAAGCAAAAACCCGAACCGGTCAAGGAAACACAGGCAGAAGTGGAAGAGCAGAAGAAAAAAGAACAGGAAAAAATCAAGGAACAGGAAAAGTTAAAAAAAGAGCAGGAAAAACAGAAAGAGCTGGAGAAGAAAAAGGAATTAGAAAAGCAAAAGGAAATCGAGAAACGTAAGGAACAGGAAAAGCAGAAGGAGCAAGAGAGGCAAAAGGAGCTGGAGAAGCAGCAAGAGCTGAAAAAACAGAAGGAAAAGGAACTGGCAGCACAACAGCGGCAGCGCGAACTCGAAGCCAAAGCGCAACGTGAGGCTGAAGCCAAGCGTGCAGCGCAGCAAGCAGCGGCTCGAGCGCAAATAACCAATGAAATTTCAAAATATAAGGCACTGATACTGGCCAAGATCAGAAGCAGGATCGTCATGCCTCCGGATCTGCCGGGGAATCCGGTCGCCGAATTCAATGTTACTTTGCTGCCTGGTGGGGATATTCTCGATGTGCGTCTCAGTAAAAGTAGTGGTCATGCTGTGTTCGACAGTGCGGTGGAACGTGCTATTTTCCTGTCCAAGCCGTTGCCATTACCCCCCGATCCTGCACTCTTCAACGAATTCAGAAATTTGAATATCACCGTGCATTACCGTGAATGATTGTTATAATCAGCAGGAAAATCAGCTTTCCAACAACTTAAAAAATATGTCAATGCATCGTTTCAATTCCGTTCGAGTTTTTTTGTTTTTGTGCCTGGTGCTACTCAGCATGCCGCTGTTCGCACAACTGAATATTGAAATTTTTGGTGGTGGAGCAGCCCGCATTCCTGTTGCCATCGTTCCCTTCGCGGATGAAAATCGCCTTCAGCAAAGTGTAACTTCAGTCATCAGCGCTGATTTGCAGCGCACCGGTTTGTTTAGAATGGTCGACCCCGGAGGACTTTCACCGCATGTTCCCCAGGATGTCGTTTATGCCGATTGGGTGAGTCGCGGTGCCAACGCACTGGTGATCGGGCGGATTGCCAATGTTAGTGGTGATCAGGTGGAGATTCAATTTCGCCTGATGGATGTGGCCAAGAAATCGCAATTGACGGGGCTGGCCATTACCATTCCGACAACGCAATTGCGTACGGCAGCACACCGTATTGCAGATATCATTTATGAAGCATTGACAGGTGATGTGGGTGTTTTCAGCACACGTATCGCTTATGTGCTCAAACGTGGAAACAAATATGCATTGCAGGTTGCCGATGCCGACGGCTATAACGCGCAATCGATCATTGAGTATTCGGAACCAATCATCTCACCGGCCTGGTCGCCAGACGGTAACCAGTTGGCTTATGTTTCCTTCGAGAACAAGAAACCCGTGGTGTATGTCCAGACTCTGGCTACACGGGATCGGCGTGCAGTCGCCAGTTTCAAAGGTAGCAATAGTGCACCAACCTGGTCTCCTGATGGTAAAAAGCTGGCGGTGGTATTGACAGAACAGGGCGGATCGCAAATTTTTCTAATCAATGCCGATGGCAGTGGTCTGCAAAGATTGAGTCGAAGTTCCGGTATCGATACGGAACCCAATTTCTCGCCGGATGGTCGCTGGATTTTATTCACTTCCGATCGTGGCGGTAGTCCGCAGATCTATCGTATGCCGGTAGCCGGAACAGAATCCAGTGCGGCCGAGCGTGTTACGTTTGAAGGCAGCTACAATGTCAGTCCGGATTTCAGTCAGGATGGCAAAAGCTTTACCTTTATTCATCGCAACAACGGACAGTTCAATGTGGCTATACAGGATATGGGGTCGCGTCAGGTGCAGATTCTGACCAACTCGAAATTCGACGAGTCACCGAGCTTTGCACCCAATGGCAAGATGATCTTGTATGCGACCGAAATTGATGGGCGTGGTATATTGTCTGCCGTATCCAGAGACGGACAGACCAGACAGCATTTGACAGTCCAGAGCGGTGATATCAGGGAACCTGCTTGGGGTCCCTTACCAAAATGGAAATGACGCGGGTTTTTTGTGACAAGGAGTAAATAAATGAGAAAAATGTTGGGGGTTTCATTGATTGTCTTGCTATCGGCATGTGCCAGCCAAACCACGCAACCTGAAGTGGATGACTTGACGGCAGGCGGTGCTGGAGCCGGTGGGGCAGGAAGTGATCTGATGGGATCGGGTTCGGGGCGTCCCAGTTATTTCAGCAAGCTGCAGGATCCTAATAGTATTCTGTCGCAACGCAGTGTCTACTATGACTATGACAGCTATTCGGTAAAAGCCGAATATCGGGAACTGGTGATGTCACATGCCAAGTTTCTGCGTGAGAATCCTGATGCCAGCGTCATTCTGCAAGGTAACACCGATGATCGTGGCAGTCGTGAATACAATCTCGCGCTTGGTCAGCGGCGTGCAGACAGTGTTAAGAACATGATGACATTGGCTGGTGCGCGTGATGCACAAGTCGAGTCGGTGAGTTTGGGTGAAGAGAAACCGCGTGCTTATGGAAACGGGGAGTCTGTGTGGAGTCAGAATCGCCGTACTGACATTCTTTATCGAGGTGAATGAGCATGCTGATGCGCGCTTTTTTTCTGCTTTTTTTGCTGGGTTGCAATGTCAGCCATGCAGCATTGTTTGGTGATGACGAAGCACGCGAACAAATCAATGCATTGCGTAAGCAGGTGAGCGAACTGGAAGCGCGCATTGCCAGGATGGAGCAGGCCCTCAACAATCAAGCGCTGCTGGAACTCTATGATCGAGTGGAAACCCATGGGCAGGAACTGGGAAAACTGAATGGTCAGATCGAGTTGCTAGGGAATGATAATTCCCTGATGCAGAAGCGGCAGCGTGATTTCTATATCGATCTGGACAACCGCCTGCGATCATTGGAGCATTCGGATCACAAGAAATCACCCGGTTCACATTCCAGCCCCAAAACGTCACCGCAAAGCATGAATATTCCATCAGTTGTACCTGAACCGGCGGCAGTACCTGCCGCGTCGGCACAAGCGACGGAACCCGCCATGGCAGCGGAGGAGACTGGAGCACAGGCAACCTCAGATGGTCAGTCATCTCTGACCGCGAATGAATTGATTCCTGCAGGATCGGTGGAGAGTAGCGCATACAAGGAAGCGTATGATTTGTTCAAAAATGGCCAATATGCCAATGCCATTACGCAATTCGAGAGCTTTCTGGATAATTATCCACAATCCAGTCTAGCGCCTGCGGCGGCATACTGGGTCGGTAATTCGCGTTATGCCATGCGGGATTTTCAACAAGCCATCGATGCCCAGAAGCACCTGATCAACAAGTATCCGGGGAGTAGTAAAATTCCGGACGCTTTTCTGAATATTGCCAGTAGCCAGCTTGAAATGGGTGATAGCAAAGGAAGCAAACACACGCTGGAAAATATAGTAAACAAATATCCCAACAGCGAAGCTGCCAAAAAAGCCAAATCACGTTTGGCGAATATCAAGTAAAACGATTTTCCGTATTCCGATTCTTTCCTCTCGTTGCATGCTTTCTTCCGCGAGTTTTCTTTTGTTCCCACGCTGTCATCAATCATGCAGGATTTAGAAACGACATCGTTGCGTGTCAGTGAAATTTTTTTTTCCTTGCAGGGTGAAACCAGTCGTATTGGTTTGCCGACGGTGTTCATACGCCTGACAGGTTGTCCTTTGCGTTGTGGATACTGTGATACGGCCTATGCGTTTAGTGGCGGAGAGACTCTTTCGATTGCCGGAATTCTGAGCCGGGTGGCTTCTTACAGGACGAAATATGTAACCGTAACCGGCGGTGAACCCATGGCACAAAAGTACTGTTTGACCTTACTGGCAGCTCTGTGTGACGCAGGATATTCTGTTTCGCTGGAGACGAGCGGTGCACTGGATTTGTCTGGTGTTGACTCCCGTGTCAGCAGGATTATGGATATCAAAACTCCCGGATCTGGTGAAGTTGACAGTAATTTTTGGAGCAATTTGTCGGTGCTGAAGCAGCACGATGAGATCAAGTTCGTATTATGCGATGAAGGTGACTATCGATGGGCCAGGGAGGTTATGCGATCACGGGATCTTCAGCGAATATGTCCGGTCCTGTTTTCGCCGGTACATGGCAATCTGGATCCCGCTTTGCTTGCAAACTGGATTTTGCGAGATCAACTACCTGTGAGGATGCAGGTGCAACTGCATAAATTATTGTGGGGTGAGGGGCCAGGTCACTGAGCGCTGATGGAGTGTGAACGTATGGCATTGAATACATGAAGAAGGCAGTTGTATTGTTATCAGGGGGGCTCGATTCGGCGACAGTCTTGGCAATCGCTCGTGAACAGGAATTTGCCTGTTATGCCCTGAGTGTCGATTACGGCCAGAGGCATCGTTCGGAACTCACTGCGGCCCGGAAGTTGGTGCAGGCCATGGGGGTTCACTCGCATCAGGTCATCGGGTTGGATTTATCCGTTTTTGGCGGATCAGCATTGACTGATTGTGCTATTGCAATACCGACGGAGGGAATTCAGGCTGCCATACCGGTGACGTATGTGCCGGCAAGAAATACCATTATGTTGTCTTTAGCGTTAGCGTGGGCAGAAACATTGCATTGCCAGGATATTTTTGTGGGAGTCAATGCGGTAGATTATTCTGGATACCCGGATTGCCGTCCAGCCTATATTGCTGCTTTTCAATCCATGGCAAATCTAGCGACCAAAGCGGGGATCGAAGGACGGCATCTGACGATTCATACACCGTTGATGGATTGGTCCAAGAAGGAGATCATCCAAGCTGGGCTGAAATGGGGACTGGATTATAGTCTGACTGTTTCGTGTTATCAGGCGGATGAGGACGGTAGAGCCTGTGGTGTTTGCGACGCTTGTCGTATCCGCCATGCAGGATTTGCCGACCTGGGTGTTGCCGATCCGACACGGTACTACCGCAAGCTTGGCTGATCACGTAAAATCTGTGTGATCAAATCTATTTTTTAGTGGCATTATTTTTGCTGTTGCCTTGCTGCATTTTCTTGTCCAGTTTCTGCATTTGTTCTGGTGTAAGTATCGACTGCAAGCTGGAACGCGTTTCTTCCTGAATGGATTGTAATTTCATCCTTTCTTCATTGAACACAGCTTCCACTTTTTTCTTCTCGTTATTGAGTATGGTTTCCACCTGGGTACGCTGTGATTCGTTGAGACCCAGTTCCTTTGTCATGCGTTTGATTACTTCGCGACTATCGGCTGGTTGAGTACTTTTTTGTGCAAATGCGATCGAGGATGACAGCAGTAAGGCAGATATCAGTAAAGTGCTGATGGTGTTCGCGGGCATGTGAAGTTCCTTCTTTTATTGAGGTTACGTGTAAACGATCCCGAGTAGCGTAACTGCAATGAATTAACCCATCACACTATTTTTACTATGATGTGATGGGCGTGATGTCAGAATAATCCGGAGATAGAGCGTGCCAGGCCATTGGTCAATTCGACGGCAGCTTCCTCATATTGCAGATTGGCCTTGTTGGCCGTGCTCACGACACGAGTGCGGAATTTGTTCATTTCGCTAACTTTGGTGGATGATTGTCTTCTGGCACCACCGATACCCTGTTTAGCATCTTGCCTGCGGTCTTCACGCACAATTACGCCTTCCTCGGCACGTTCGGCAATTTCCACATCGGTAATGGCCATGAACGTCACGTCTTTTACTGCAGCGTTAGCGACGGTATCTGCAATGCCGAATGCAGCCGCACCGGCAAGTCCGCCGATACCAGCACCAGTCCAGCCAGCCATGGCTGCGCCTGTCGCCGTTCCTACTGCAGCGCCCAATACTGCTCCACCTCCCATTCCGCCATAGCCAGCGCGTAATGCAGCCTCGGCAGCGGTGGGGCTCGCCTTGTCTACGCTCAGTACATTGACTTGCAACCAGTAGTGCGCTTCTTTGGGGTTGTTGGTAATACGATAGCCTCTGCCTTCCAGTGCCCTGGAAACGGTTGCGCCGATGTCGAAATTGGTTTTATCGGATGTATTGCGAATATTCAGGTAGATGATTTTTTTGCTGGGTTCGACGGGGTCAAGAAAAATGGAATCGCTCATCTTGGTTTGTACATCGAGGTCTTTTTTTGCAATCGATGTGTGGACAGCAGCACATCCGCTCAATATCAAAGAAAGAATCATGATTCCTGTCAGGATCCAGGTCTGTTTACTGATGGAGTAACCCATTTCATCTCCTAAAATTGTGTTGAATACTAAAATTCCGAATAAACGGACAAATCGTTGCAGTACTTAAGCTACGCTGCTATTTTATATGACTTTGACACATAGCGTATAGGCTTGGTATGAGTCAACAGGATGATTTACCAGCCATAATAATATGGAAGATAGCTGTTAACTCCATAATAACCACCATAGTAAGGACGGGTGTATCCCCCAAAATAGCTTCCATAGCCATAGTTTCTACCCACTGTACATCCCAAGCCGATGCATCCAGGAGAATAAATAGGTGTCTTGGTGGGCGTTCCTCTTTGTGTTGCTTCTTTTAATGCGGAGGTCAATTCGGCATCGCTTGGAACGCTGAATGGTTTGTTGATGGTTTCGGCATTGAATTGCCTTTGAATGGCGCTCGCATCCTGAGCCCATACGGCATGACTGCCAATTAAAAAAAACAATAAATTTGTGTAAATCACTGAACCCCATTGTTTTGTGCGCATTCTGCTTTCTCCTTGTGAAAAAAATCCATAACGCTTCCATCAGTTTAATGAACGATCTCGTTCAAGGGTAAATCCTCGTGCCATTAGATGAAAATGGATCGAGATTGGTTTCTAGGAAATATATTTAATTTGATCCTTCGACTCTCTCTCGATGCGTATCCCCAATTTTTTTACTCCGCGTATAATGCCGAGCTTTGCGATGCTGACTTTGACCCATGGCGCATGAAATTCTGACAGTATGACTTGAGCGATGTGCTCGGCCAATGCTTCTAATAAAGAAAAGTGGTGATGAGATAGAATTGCATTGATTCTTTGGACGACTTGAGCGTAATCGAGCGCATCTTCGAAGTTATCGGTTTGGCATGCACGACTGCTGGGGAGCGCGATTTCAAGATCCAGTTGAATGGTCTGTGGCACGATGCGTTCCCAAGGATAGATACCGATCAGCGTTTTTGCCTTGTAGTCGTGCAGAAAAATGATATCCATGAGTGATTGAACGCTAAAATGGTTTAAAAATAGTGATGTGGAGTCGGCGGGTATGAAGTATACGAAATTGTATTGTATTTTGTCTGTTTTCTGCGAAAACATATGATAGTGGGAGTGTTTGCCTTAATAGCCTATTTGCTTGGATCAGTATCGTTTGCTGTCATTGCGAGCTGGTTGTTCAAATTACCTGATCCTCGTACCTATGGTTCCAGAAATCCAGGAGCTACCAATGTATTGCGGAGTGGCAAGAAAGCTGCTGCTGTTTTGACTCTGCTGGGTGATGCTGGGAAAGGCTGGTTGGCGGTTGCTCTCGCACAGTATTATGCACCGATATGGGGAGTAGGTTCCGAAGCCGTTGCCGTGGTGGTGCTGGCTGTTTTTCTGGGGCATGTTTTTCCATTGTTCCTGAGTTTTCATGGTGGCAAGGGCGTGGCAACAGCGGTGGGTGTATTGCTGGGGTTGGATATCTGGCTGGGGGTGATGGCCATGGCAACTTGGTTGCTGGTGGCCCTGATCTGGCGGATTTCTTCTTTGTCGGCTCTGGTGGCGGCTGTACTGACACCCGTTTATTCCTTTGTCGTACTGGGGATGGGAAACACGACACTGGCTGTTATGCTGATATCTATGTTGCTCATCTGGAGACATCAGTCCAATATTGTCAATTTACTGGCCGGTCAGGAAGGGAAGATTGGCGAGAAGAAAGCTCCTGATAGCTGATCAGGATCAGGTCGAAGGTTTTTCCAGTTCCTCCAGATTCCAGCGTGCCTTAACAGTAAATCCAGAGGCGGGTGGCGGTGTTTGAGTATTCAATGCCTGCAGGCGCATGGCTCCCGCAAAGGCAATCATGGCGCCATTGTCGGTACAGAACTCTAATTCAGGATAAAAAACACGCACACCTTGAGTAGCAGCACGGGTACTGAGTTCATGGCGCAATAACTGGTTGGCGCCTACTCCTCCTGCAACGACCAACTGCGTTAGTCCGGATTCGGAAAGGGCTGACAACGATTTTTCTACCAGTACGTCGACCACGGCTTGCTGGAATGCTGAAGCGATATCGGCACGAGTTTGTGATGATGGTTCATGCTTGTTGATGAGAGTCAGGACTGCTGTTTTCAAGCCGCTAAAACTGAAATTAAGATCGCCGCTATGGATCATTGGGCGTGGCAACTTGAAACGATTGGAGTGGCCGTGCTGAGCCAGGTTCGCTAATGCCGCTCCCCCCGGGTAGCCTAATCCCAGCAATTTTGCTGTCTTGTCAAAAGCTTCTCCCGCTGCATCGTCGACGGTTTCACCCATTAATTGATATTGACCTACGCCATCAACTCGCATGAGTTGTGTGTGACCTCCCGATACCAGCAGGGCTATGAAAGGAAAATCAGGAGCCGGAGTCGATAATAAAGGAGAAAGTAGATGTCCTTCCAGATGATGAATGCCTAGGGCAGGGATATTTAATCCAAAACTTAAGGCAGCACCGATACTGGCGCCTACAAGTAATGCTCCCGCTAATCCTGGACCTTCGGTGTAGGCGATGGCATCCACATCATGCATTGTGCATCCAGCAGTGTGCAAGGTTTGGCAAATCAGGGGTAATACTCGTCGAATGTGGTCGCGTGACGCCAATTCCGGAACAACTCCGCCATAATCACGATGCATATCGATTTGTGAAAAAAGATGATGGCTAAGCAGACCTCGTTGTGTATCAAACAAGGCTATACCACTTTCATCACAAGATGTTTCAATACCTAGAACCAGCATCGACAGGAATTTGGAAAAATATTTTTCTAGAAGGTAAATGTGAGTGTTATAATCACGGGCTTTTTGATTCTTCTGGTGTTTTTGAATTGATTGAGCAATCAGATTTCATTATATATTAACCAATCGGAGGTATGGTATCTTTATGACCACAATTAAAGTTAAAGAAAATGAACCGTTTGAAGTAGCAATGCGACGTTTTAAACGATCCATAGAGAAAACCGGGATTTTGACCGAGTTGCGTGCCAGAGAATTCTATGAAAAACCTACTGCAGAACGTAAACGCAAATTGGCTGCTGCGGTGAAACGCAATTACAAACGGTTACGTAGTCAGTTATTACCTCCTAAGTTATATTAGTAGAGATGTGGGGCATTTGCGCTGTAAATGCTTAAGAAGTTGAACAGAACAAGCAGTAGACCACCCAATAGCACAAAATGAGTCTGAAGCAGAAAATCACTGAGGACATGAAATCAGCAATGCGTTCTGGGAATGTGAAGCAGCGCGATACGATTCGTTTGCTGCAAGCGGCCATCAAACAACGTGAGGTTGATGAGCGCATTGTGCTGGATGATGCCGCGGTTGTTGCAGTAATAGAAAAAATGTTGAAACAGCGAAGAGACTCGGTGACTCAGTATGAGGCGGCACAGAGAGAAGATCTCGCTGGTTTGGAAAGAGATGAGATTGCTATATTGAGTGCTTATATGCCGCAGGCGTTGAGTGATTCCGAGATTGAAGCTCTGATTGCAGAGGCTGTTACAGAGACGGGATCGCGAAGTGTGCAGGAGATGGGTAAAATTATGGCAATTCTGAAACCGAAACTTGCTGGTCGTGCCGATATGGCAAAAGTTTCTACCTTGGTTAAGGCAAAACTGGTCAATTAAAATCATTTGGTTTTTGAGGCTGCCTATCGGGACTTGATCGTTGTCTTGATTGATGGTTTTGTCCTTGGTGTCGATTCTGATTGAGGGCTTCCAGTTTTTGATAGATGATTCCACAGTCATTCATACACGATTTGCTGAGTCGTGCAGATATAGTCGATACGATAGATCGATACGTGCCGCTTAAGAAAGCTGGTGCAAATTTTGTAGCGTGTTGTCCCTTTCATAACGAGAAAACCCCTTCTTTTACAGTGAGTCAAAGCAAGCAGTTTTATCATTGTTTTGGCTGTGGGGCTCACGGTAATGCAATCAGTTTTTTAATTGAATTCAGCGGCTTGAGTTTTGTTGAAGCTGTTCATGACCTGGCGGCGCATATGGGTATGCAGGTACCGGAAATTGCTGACCGGGCAGTTGCGGACGATGGTGCATTGACCGGGGTCCAACCAAGTTACCGCAACGGTGACGAAGTAATACAAAAAGCGCTTGTCGAGGTACTGTATCAGTCGATGCAGTATTACCGGGAGCAACTCAAGATTTCAGACAAGGCAATCGCCTACCTCAAGGGAAGAGATGTTTCCGGTAAGATTGCAGCGCAATTTGCGATCGGTTACGCACCTTCTAGCTGGCAAGGACTCGCAGCGGTATTTCCGAACTATTCATCAGAGAAAACACGAAAATTGCTAACGCAGGCTGGGCTTGCGATCATCAGCGATGAAGGCAGGCAATATGATCGATTCAGGGATCGCATCATGTTTCCTATACTGAATCAGAAAGGACAGATTGTTGGATTCGGTGGTCGTGTACTGGGAAAGGAAGAACCCAAGTATCTGAATTCTCCAGAAACAATGCTATTTGAAAAAGGGCGTGAGTTATACAATTTTTTTTCTGCGCGACGTGCAATACGGGATTTGGGGTATGTCGTCGTCGTAGAGGGTTACATGGACGTGCTGGCACTCGCGCAACACGGCTTTGATAATGTGGTTGCAACTTTAGGTACAGCTACATCCAGTTTTCATATTCAATCGTTATTTCGGCAAACTGATACGATCATTTTTTGTTTTGATGGGGATGGCGCGGGTAGAAAAGCGGCATGGCGTGCGCTTGAAAATTGTCTGTCCATGTTGTCTGACGACAAGTCTGTGAGTTTTCTTTTTTTACCCGACAATACTGATCCGGACAGTTTTTTAAGAGAAAACGGAAAAGATGCGTTTGCATTTCAGATCAAACATGCCTTGCCTTTGTCGGATTTTTTATTCAAGGAACTGAGTCTGCGTAATAACCTTCAAACTAGCGAAGGACGTGCCAAATTGGTACACACCGCGAAGCCTCTGCTACAACAGGTGAAAGCGCCTGCTCTATCTCTGTTGCTTATGAATCGTTTGTCTGGCTTAAGTGGTATGGATCGGATTGAACTTCAGGCGTTGCTGCCGCTCAAACGACCGGTGTCTGATCGGCGCGTAATGAAACAACAGAGGAAGGTGATGATTTCTCATTGTCGTCGATTGCTTCGTGCATTGTTGTATAACCCTGGATATATCACTAAACTGAATAGAAATTTGCTGAGTGAATGCGGAGAAAATCCAGAAGAAGTTTCAGCTCTAAAATCACTGATGGAGTTTCTGGATATAAATCCGCATCTAATTCACAATGAAATCTCGATATTGAATTGTTGGAACGATGATCATCATAGAGATTTGCTGCAAATCATTGAAAGTGAGGTTCTCGAGTGGAGCGATCCATCTGCTGTGGAGGCAGAATTTTTAGACACCATGAAGAAATTGCAATCATTGCAAGACAAGAAGCGAATGGCGGAATTGCATAGCAAATCGCTAGACAAATTGACTGAAGACGAGAAACGGGAATTGCAGCGATTATCAATGCAGTAAATATATCTTCAAGTGTCAGATTGGAGTAACTTTGATATAATCTGGCGCTTGCAGCTTTTAATTTATCCATAAAAAGTGGAATTGAATAAAAATTATGCCAAAAACAAAAGCGGTCAAGTCAACTGACAGTGAAGTCAGCAACAAAACAGCTACAAAAAAATTAAAAGATACTAAAGCAGAAATGGCGCAGGAAGATACTAAATTAACCGCAAAAGCTGAAAGAAAATCCAAGTCATCCAAGCCAGGCGAAGTGGGTGGGATTGAAATTGAACAGGCAGTCATGGATTCGCTAGATCCTAATTCCGGAAGTGGAAAAAAAGGGCGTGGCAGATCAGCAAAGAAAGCGAAATCCATACTGGATGGGGAACAATTAGATGAACTAGAACCGATTGCACTCGGTCAAGGGAATGCCTCCATGCCTCAGGATCTTGAGGCGCGTCGCATGCGTTTGAAGATGTTGATTGGTCTGGGCAAGGAGCGCGGTTATTTAACGTACGCTGAAATCAATGATCATTTGCCGGATGATATGCTTGATGCCGAGCAGATCGAAGGTATCATCAGCATGATCAACGATATGGGCATTTCGGTGCATGATGAAGCCCCAGATGCTGAAACGTTACTGATGTCCGATGCTGCAACTACCGTTGCTGACGAGGATGTAGCTGAAGAAGCCGAGGCGGCACTGTCCACGGTAGATTCGGAATTCGGACGTACTACCGATCCAGTGCGAATGTATATGCGTGAAATGGGATCGGTTGGGTTATTGACTCGAGAGAGTGAAATCGAGATTGCAAAGCGCATAGAGGGTGGTTTGCGGCATATGATTCAAGCTATTTCCGCTTGTCCTCCCATTATTGCGGGTATCGTCGATTTGGCGACTGAAATTGAAAAAGATAATTTGCGTATT
This sequence comes from Nitrosomonas sp., assembly GCA_017879645.1. Taxonomy (GTDB): domain Bacteria; phylum Pseudomonadota; class Gammaproteobacteria; order Burkholderiales; family Nitrosomonadaceae; genus Nitrosomonas. Next base: position 2,361 of record JAAEXZ010000039.1, on the reverse strand, counting down.
GATGAAGTGGTGGATGGACTGCTGGATGCCAATGCGCAAGATATCATGAATGAGGAATTCTCTGAGGAATCATTGGAGCAAGAGCTGGAAGCCGGTGAACTCGACGATGAAGAAGGGGATGAAGATGGTGACGGTTCGGCAGTGGACAGTGCCAATTTTCTGAAACTCAAGGCCGATGCACTGGAAAAGTTTGCTGTGATCCGTGACATCTATACCGAAATGCAAGGTTTGCTGGAAAAGGAAGGCCCCTATCATTCGGGATATATCGGGTTACAGGAAAAGATATCGTCTGAGTTGATGACCATTCGTTTTTCAGCAAAAATGGTTGAGAAGCTTTGTGATATGCAGCGTGACTTGGTGGGTGATGTTCGTAATTTCGAAAGAAGAATCATGGATCTGTGTGTGTCCAAGGCGAAAATGCCAAGAAATCACTTCATTAAAACATTTCCCGGAAATGAAACCAATCCTGATTGGGTGGAGCAAGAAATTGCAGTCACCAAATCCTATAGTCAAGCACTGGAACACTATAAACCAGCTATTCTGGAAGAACAGCAAAACCTGTTGACGCTTAAAAACAAGGTAGGAATTCCAATCAAGGATCTGAAAGAAATCAATCGCAAGATGTCGACTGGAGAGGCCAAGGCGCGCCGAGCCAAGCGCGAAATGACGGAAGCGAATTTGCGTCTGGTGATATCGATCGCCAAGAAATACACCAATCGCGGGTTGCAGTTTCTTGATTTGATTCAGGAGGGTAACATCGGTTTAATGAAAGCAGTTGATAAGTTTGAATATCGCCGAGGTTATAAATTTTCTACTTATGCAACATGGTGGATACGTCAAGCCATTACCCGGTCAATTGCCGATCAGGCAAGAACGATCAGAATCCCGGTTCACATGATCGAAACGATCAATAAAATGAATCGTATATCGCGCCAAATTCTACAAGAGACTGGACAAGAGCCGGAGCCAGCAGTGCTCGCACAAAAAATGGAGATGCCCGAAGAAAAAATTCGCAAAATTCTTAAAATTTCCAAAGAACCTATCTCAATGGAAACGCCAATTGGCGATGATGAGGATTCACATTTGGGCGACTTCATCGAAGACGCAGCCACGATGGCACCTGCCGATGCTGCAGTGTATGCCAGCTTGCGCGGTGTTACTAAGGATATACTGGATTCCTTGACGCCACGCGAAGCCAAAGTATTGCGTATGCGTTTCGGTATTGAGATGAATACTGATCACACTCTGGAAGAGGTTGGCAAGCAATTCGATGTCACACGGGAGCGCATTCGCCAAATCGAAGCCAAAGCATTGCGCAAATTACGTCACCCAGCTCGCTCAGAGCGTCTGCGCAGCTTCTTGGATACTGGTAATAATTAAAATTTATGGGTCTGTAGCTCAGTCGGTTAGAGCAGGGGACTCATAATCCCTTGGTCGTTGGTTCGAGTCCAACCAGACCCACCAAATAATTCAAGCGCTTAGAGAAAAAATCCTAAGTGCTTTTTTGTTGGTTAAATTTATGTCACCAATATGTCACCATGCTTTATCGATTGCTCAACATATAAAACCATCAAAATAAAATAATCATGAAAATGTAATTAATCGCTCAATTTGGTACTGAGCATTTTGGCAATTTAACGGTCCCGTCCTAAAAATTACGGACGATTAACTCGGACTTTTTTGCTGGTTTACTATTCCCGCCCACAGTATAGGTAATATCCACCGTTTCAATCGTCAAATCCGCAAACGCCTTTCGCATTTCTGGAATGTTATTGACCGACACGATCATCTTTCCTTTGATCGATTTTGCCAGTGTGGCCATCTGGTCGTATTGGTCCAGATTGAAGTTGACACCCTATCCTTCTGTCCCCCAATAAGGAGGGTCACAATAGAATAGGGTATGGGGTCTATCGTACTTGGCTATGCAATCCTGCCACGATTGGTGTTCGATATATGTTCTGGACAATCTCAGGTGCGCCTGGCTCAGGTCTTCTTCCAGTCTGAGTAGATTCAGCCGTGGGGCGCTGGTGGTTGCAGTACCGAATGTTTGGCTGTTGACCTTGCCACCGAATGACAGTTTCTGCAAATAATAAAGCCGCGCCGCACGTTGTATATCTGTCAACGTTTCAGGCTGCGTAACCTGTAGCCATCCGAATATTTCACGACTGCTTAACGTCCACCTGAACTGCTTTGCGAATTCATCCAGATGATGCTTTATCACTCTGAGACCTTTGCGCGGCAATGCGCCTAGGGTGGATTGATTGATACAATTGTATTTTTAAACAAAATGATTGAAGAGCTGGGTATGAGTTTTTCAGACTATGATGTAACGCGCCGCACCCGAAAAGGGAATTTCTTAAA
>JAAEXZ010000038.1 GCA_017879645.1 Nitrosomonas sp. | reverse complement strand
GGCTTATCCGGATTGATTCTGTGCTTATCGCTGTTGATTCATTCTGTCGCCGCTCAGGGTAAAAACAGTTGCGAGGGTGCAACGCTGATCAATCCGGCTGCAGCAGCAATACAGTCGGGGATAGGTGGAACGGGATCGGCTGTTTCACATTCTGGAATTGGCGGTACAGGCATACAACCACAAGGGATTGGAGGCACCGGCAACCCAGCCTCCACCCTGTCACAATCTGGTATCGGTGGCACGGAAGCAAGAATTGCCTCGGGTGGTGTCGGTGGTACCGGGATTGATGATGGAGGCATTGGCGGCACAGGTCTCCAGGACAGCGGCATTGGTGGCACGGGTAGCACCGCCCAGCAAGGCGGCGGTATCGGAGGCACCGGCATTGTCGGAACCATAAGCGGATTCGCCAGTATCTGTGTCAATGGTGTGGAAATCCATTACGATCCCGATACACCGGTTTCCATCGATGGACGCCCCGCTTCGGTGCGCGAACTGGCTGCCGGCCAAATCGTTATTGCACGTGCGTCGGGTACCGGCATTGAACTGACAGCACGCAATATTGCCGTAGTTCACGCAGCCGTAGGACCTATCAGCCATATCAATCTGGAAACACGGGAATTGCGCGTGCTGGGTCAAACCATTCATGCGGGATCGCAAGCTCATGGTGGCTTGTCCGGCCTCAAAACCGGTGAATGGGTACAAATCAGCGGTCACAGACTACCTGATGGCAGTGTTGCAGCATCGCGCATAGAAGGTATGCCCGCACATGTCGAAGCCCACATCAGTGGTCACGTGACACATGTTCATGCAACCGGCTTCGAGATCAACGGCACACGCATCCAGCATGATCCCCATTCGCGACCCAACGGCCTTGCCCAGGGCATGGAAGTCATGGTTGCCGGTCAATGGGACGGCGCACACCTGCAGGCTCGGCATATTCAGACGGAACCAACACGCCATCAATTTGGCAATGTCTCGCACGTCGTCATTGAAGGCTATGTGCACGGCATCCGAGGCAAGGAACTCAATCTGAGCAATCGTACCGTCACCATTAACGAAGCACAGGCTTCGGTTACCAAGGATGAACTCAAACCGGGCCGCCTCGTGCAGATGAGCGGGCGTATCAGCGAAGACCAACGTGTGGTTGCAGACCGAATCGAAACCAAGCAGGAATTACCCATTCAGATTCAGGACCGCATCGACCGGGCGCCGCTGGAAGGCAATAATCTGGACAGAAGAAACAATGCCGATTCCGAACCGGAATTGAAATCCATCAGAAACGATGACCATCGAGGCCGCGATGACTCCCAAAATGATGATTCATCCAGAGGTAAGGATGATCGATCCGATCGGCATGACACGTCCGGAAGAAGTGATTCATCAGGAAGTGGGTCGCGCTCCGATGATAGTGACCGTTCAGGTCGTTCCGGCAGCGATCACAAAGTGGAACGTAGCGATTCAATCAAACATGACAGGGATGAATCCGGTCATGATCGTTCCGATTCCAGAGATCTTCAGTCTCCCGACAAACCGGATCGACCCGACGAGCGGCATACGCCGCGCGATCATGTGGATTCCTCCCGGGATCACATCCAGGACAAACCGGATTTGCCTGACAAGCGCGATCACGGTGGACACGATGCACGAGCCATTCTGCAGGATGCGATTGATTTATCCGATAGAGTCCACGACCATGGAGGACGCCATGATCGGCATTTTGACCGCTAGCGACGCCGTGCTGCATACGCCATCAGAAACGATAGCCATAATGCCTGGTCAAGCTACACGCGAAGCTCGCCATTTAGTTATTATTCTCGGATCCTAGTACAAAAATAATAATAAAATCATATTTTTACTGATTTACTTTCTGATCCGAGGTCATTATATTAAGCGCTCATTTGTAAGAAATTTCCTTCAATCAATGAAGCTTTTTAAATGCCAAAACGTTTGCCGCTAAACATTCAGCCACAATTCATGACGCACAAATTCTTGTCCCGATTCACTGCATTCAGCGCCGCCCGATTAACATGCCTCTGCTTCCTGATTGGCATCCCCGCCATCGCATCTTCTGCTGATGGCTTTAGTTTTAGTGCAGCCACCGACTTCACTTCGGGTCAGTATGGTGGCAGTTCATCAACGGATATCTGGTATGTCCCTTTTACTGCGCGCTATGACAAAGGGCGCGCTTCTTTTCGCCTCATCATCCCCTATCTGAATATCACAGGCCCCGGGAATGTACTCGGTCCCGGCATCGGCGGCATCGATGGCGGCCGCAGCTCGATCATTGGCGGTGTCGAAAGTGGCGGTGCTAGTGGCGGCTCAGGCGCAAGCGGTATTATCATTTGCGACGAGCAAACGCAAAGTTGCCCGGGCATCATATCCGGCGGTGGAAACAATTCGGGATCAGGTGGAAACTCTGGGTCGGGAGGTGGCAATAGCGGCTCGGGGGGATCCGGCAGTGGGAGAGGCGACGACAATGGCGGTAACAGTGGCAGTGGCGGCGGCGGCGACAATGGTGGTAACAGCGGTAGTGGCGGCGGCGGGGGCGACGACAATGGCGGTAACAGCGGCAGTGGCGGCGGCGGGGGCGACGACAATGGTGGTAACAGCGGCAGTGGCGGCGGCGGGGGCGACGACAATGGTGGTAATAGCGGCAGTGGCGGCGGTGGGGGCGACGACAATGGCGGTAACAGCGGCGGTGGCGGCGGTTCCGATGATAACCTCGCTCACGCCAAGCATAGTAAAGTAAGTGCATTGGCACTTTCGGGCGGCGTGCCGCTGGGCGGGGGAGGCGGATCGTTGCCCAGATTCACGCAGTCCGGACTTGGAGACATCATTGCAGCATTCAGTTACAACCTGTTCGATCATGCACCAACCGGCATAGCATTCGATGTCACAGCCCGCCTAAAAATCCCGACCGCAAGCGCAAGCAAAAACCTGGGAAGCGGCGCAATCGATTATGCCATTCAGGGGGATTTATACAAAACGATGTCCAAGTTCATCTTCAATGCCACATTCGGCTACCGGATACTGGGCGATCCCTCCGGCGTCACCTTCCACAACGTATTGTATGGCGCAGCCGGCGCAGGGTACCGTTTATCCGATACCGTGACTGTCGGCACCAGCTACAACATGGGACAATCACCGATACGCTTGCAGGACAGCAGGGATCTGACCGTTTATCTGTCGCAACGAGTCAGCAATCATTTCCGGCTCAATATTTTTGGCTTGAAAGGGTTTTCCGAGCGCAGCCCCGATTGGGGCGGCGGAATCAATTTACGCTATGTATTCTGATACCGATTGACTTTACGTCTCGATCCATGCGGGAAAGTGGTCGGTCAACTAAAGCAAGCGTTGAAGCCCCATTCTCGAAACCCCATAAAGGATTCGAGCTGGATCTCGATGCAGACAAGCGCATTCTTTTTTACGGGCTACTCAGCGGATAAGCAAGGATCCTTCTGCCTTGCGTTTTGCATACAGACAAATCAGATCACACGCGATATGCGCCGCAGCGAGTGCCGTGATTTGACTCTGATCGTAGGCCGGTGCAACCTCAACGATATCCATTCCAATGATGTTCAGTTTGCCCAGTCCGCGCAAAATGGATAATGCCTGCGCAGTGGATAATCCCCCGCACACAGGCGTGCCGGTTCCCGGTGCAAAAGCGGGATCCAGACAATCAATATCAAAAGTCAGATAAGCCGGATGTGACCCGACAATCCGCTCGATCTCGGCGATTGCAGCCGCGCTGTTGTGGTCGTGCACCCATCGCGCATCCAGAATGTTCACGCCCATGAAATCATCGTTCCAGGTACGAATACCGATCTGCACTGAACGTTTGGGATCAATTAGCCCATCATTGATTGCCTTGAAAAACATCGAACCATGATTCAACGATTCAGCGTGATCATCGGGCCACGTATCGCAATGTGCATCGAAATGAATAAGGGACAGTGGCTGGCCAAATTTTTCAGCATGCGCCTTCAGCAGAGGATAAGTAATGTAGTGATCGCCGCCAAAAGTCAGCATACGCGCACCCGATTGCAAAATATGCTGGGCATGCTGCACGATGGCTGCATGCACCGACATCGGATTATGTACATCCAGAAAGCAATCGCCAAAGTCGATAACTGACAGACGCTCGAATGGATCGAATCCCCAGGGATAGGGCTTCAGCGATGCCACTTCGGCCGATGCCTGCCGAATGGCTTGCGGACCCAGCCGGGCACCGGAACGATAGGTTACGGCCAGATCAAACGGGATGCCGCTGATGACAAGCTCTGCACCTTTCAGATCTTTGGTGCTTTTCCTGCGCATGAACGACTGCACACTGGAAAATGTGGGTTCACGAGACAAGCCATAAGCACTTTCCCGTACCGGTACATCGTTGACCTTGATGGAACTATTACTCATTTATGCCTTTGTCCTTGATCACCCTGAATAGCCTGAAACGTTGACCGTTACGACCGATTTGTCACCTGCCTATTTTGGCACAAACCCGGTCTGCAGTGATCGTTGTTCCCTTCAAATATTGACAGACCGGTGCAAGTTATCATTAAATAAGTTCGAATTCAGTTGTTCTAGGTACTAGTTATGTCACATTCAGTCTATCGCAAGCGTGTTTTGGTCTTGCTCATCATCGCCGGTCTATTCAGTGGGTGTGCTTCGATGGTTTCCGACACTTCCCGGCATTCGTCCGATTTTCGAAAAACCACTCCACAATCCGGTAAAGCCTATAACAAACCCTACAAAGTCAAAGGGATCACATATTACCCACTGCCATCAGCCAGCGGCTACCGTGAGGTCGGCACAGCCTCCTGGTACGGTTCGGAGTCCGGCAATCGTACAGCCATGGGAACCCATTTCGTACCGCATGGATTGACAGCCGCGCATCGAACACTTCCTTTACCCACAAAAATTCGCGTCACCAATCTGCACAACGGGCGTCATGTCGATGTTGTCGTCAATGATCGCGGCCCCTTCAAACACGATCGCATCATTGATCTCTCGAAAGGGGCGGCCAAGAAAATCGGCTTGCAAGGCCTGGCCAAGGTAAAAATCGAATACCTGGATGACAAGATCAGTCAGAACGACTAGATTTTGATTGGCTGCGAATCCTGCCAGTTTTTCTGCAAAGAATTTGCCCCGAATCAACTTCACGATTCCATCGGCTTCAAACTGACACCCATCATTACTTGCGCCTTCTCAGGCGTTTCTCTAATCGTCGGATGAAAATCCAGCACCCAGACCTGTTCCAGATCCACTTGCTCCAGAACTCGCTCCTGCGCCGGCCCCGGTTGCACCCGATGAAGACTTCGAAGAAAACGGCGAACTGCCAGCACCCGAATTGGAGTTCGAATTGGAGGATGATTGTGGAGAGAACGGTGAGTTGCCCGCACCGGATTTGGGCGCCTGTTTGGAAGCCGAACCGGAATTGGCTCCCCCTTTGTTGTCTCCAGGTTTATAGATGAATTGCCAATCCTGAAAAGTCACGGCTTCGTTAAATTTGGAATATTGTTCTGGAAAACGATCTTTTTTGATCGGCTTCCTTTGCGACAAGCTGTAGACGCCGACAATTCGCTTGCCCATTCCGGAACTCATACCTGAAGTGCTGGTAATGGGTGAGTTATTTGCAGAAGCAGTGGCAGTGGAATTGTCTCCGGTTACCGGATTGTTGGCAGTAGCAGACGCGGGATTGGCATTCGCCGATGTATTGCTATTGGGTGTCAGCGTATTGTTCGATGCCGCAGTACCCGACCCACTTTGATTACTCGAATTCGAATTTTTGTTTGCAGCCGTAGAAGAATTGTTGCTGCCGGTATTACTGGAACTGGAACTTGAGCCTGAGCGTTGCGTACTGGATTGACTGGTGTTGGGTGGTGCTTCTTCCACCAGCCCCCACTCGGCTGTATTCGTTATGGGATCCAGATAAATTTTCCGAATGTGACGTTTGACATTCGGTAAACGTTCATCTTTCAGCAAATCTTCCAGAGAAGTCGGAAATTGCTTGGTGCCCGTATTATGGTAAGACATGATGGCCTTGCGAAATTCCTCTCCGATAAACATCAACTCCGCTTCTTTCTGGCGCTGGGATTTGGTTTGCCACATTTGCGCCGTACCTGCCATGACAATACCGGCCAGCGCAACCGCAAACAGCGCCCATAAATAGACAAATCCGCGCTCAGAAAACCTCATTGTGTTCCGCGAAAAAGAATGCACAAAAGTTTACAGGCTTACCATTCCTCATAAAAAGTACCATCGATGGCTCGTCCGTTATAGCCGCTGTGCACATCGTACACACCGGCTTCAGTTAGATTCTTGGGTGGCACCTCGATCCAGGTCTTGTCACTGTCGGTAAAGGGATCTTTAGGAATACTGCGCATGTATCGCTTGTCCACGAGCTCGACCAAATCCATGGGGTATTTGCCAAAATCGGAATAAAACTGATCAATGGCGTTGCGCATAATACCCAAATCCTGCCGTAACACGGCTTCCTTGGCTTTATCCAGGGAATTGAAGTAGCGCGGCGCAACAATACTGAGCAAGGTTGCGACAATGGCCATCACCACGAGTAATTCGATCAGGGTGAAACCCTGCTGCTTCCTATTCTTGTGTATGGCCATCACCACTCTCGATAAGGGATGCCGTTCAGACCGATTTCTTCCGAACGTGAGAACACATCAAAAACATCGTTGCCTTCTTTGGGGCTGTCCCAAGGACTTTCATAACTGCGTTTTCCCCATGTATCGACCGCCGATGTGACCGGCATACCTGAAGAAACATCCATTTCAACAAACATGGGATCACGTGGCAAGCGGCGCAGGAAATAAATCACTTTCTTGTCCGTGCTCTTGGCATCGGGAACGCCGATAAAAAGCTCTTCCAGTCTGGGTGGATAACCCGATTCATCTGCTTTCTTGGTAATCTTGCCATCATCCACCGCTTGCTTGTAAGCATCGATCGCCGTTCGTATCTGCCTGAGTGCAGTGCGTAAATCTTCTTCTTTCTCCCGCTTGACCATCAGCTCACGCAACGGCAATGCTGCCGTGGCCAGAATGGTCATGATCACCAGCACGACTATCAGTTCTATCAGCGTAAAACCACGATTCTTATTGAAGCTCCGCAATGCGACACCTTCAGAACGTTACTTAAAGTTAATGGTAGCCGGCGGTGGTAACGTCACATCGACAGAATCCCCGTTTTCGATATCTTCACCGCTCGCACTCTGTATGCTGACTTCGGTCGAACCCGCATTGGCCGCAATGACCTTGAATCGAAGCTGGGTTGCCATCCCTGCCGTCTGATCCTTGCCCAGTTTGATCGTGCGCGAACCCGATTTGTTGCCTCCATCGAGCAATTCCAGCACACTGGACTCATAGCTAAGCTGTAAGTCCGTATTGACCGTGGGTTTTGCACCGACCAGACGCACATTGACCGAAAATTCCTTGTCCAGCCCGACATTGGTCGGTGCTTGCATGGTTACAGTCGGCGAAGTATTAGCGGCTGCCTTCTCGAAAGAATTGGGAAGCCCGCGTTCTTCCCCTGGAGCTGATGGAGCAAACGCATTACCTCCACCACGAATGCTGCCTCCCTGCCCAGGACCGGCAGGAGCAAGCCCGAGAGACTGCGCCGCAGTTTTCTTGATGGAAACAGGTAATTTACCTGCTTCGCTGGCTGTACCGAAATGGTGTTCTCTTTGAAAATTCTCAGATTTGGATAGATTACGAATGATACGAGGCGTGATAAGAAGCACCACTTCATTTTTCTTCCGCTTGATGTCTTGTTTAGATGTAAACCGATCCAGACCAGGAATATTTAGCAATCCTGCCAAACCTGTCACACCCTTAGTTTCATCATTTTGTATCAACCCTGCAATAACTTGCGTTTCTCCATCCTTGAGTGTCAGCAATGTCTCGGCATTTCGGGTATTAACAACTGGTGCAGTTGCACCCTGCGGACCTTGTGCGTTAACTGTACTGCTACTCACTTCCAGAGTTACTTTGAGAGTAACATCATCGTTCAAACCAATTCGTGGCTCGACATCCAGCTTGATACCCAGATCGATGAAGGTAGGTGTCGATGTTACAACGGCATTACCCACCCCAGGTTGGATATTGGCTGTAAAGAAAGGTCGCTTCTCACCAATATGGATTTTAGCTTTTTCTTTATTACTGACCCGAATTCTAGGATTGGCTAGCAGATCGCCAACTGATAGGTTTTGCGCAAAATTAACGACAGCTTGATTAGTAACAGAAAAGCTCTTCAGACCAATACCGTTAGCACCGATCTGGTTAAGATACGCAGCACCAGCAACAGGGGCTGCTCCAATAGCGGCCAAGCCACTGTAGGTAACACTTTGCGGAAATTCTGGTCCCAATAGGAAAGAATTTTCACGTGCCACTTCGATTACAGCCACATCCAGCATCACTTCCGGTTCCGCCAAATCATTGAGTGACACCAAACGCTCTGTCAATCGAATAGCTTCCAGCGTATCACGCATGATAAACAGATTCAGTTGCTCGTTGACATAGATATCCTTGGCTTTGACGATACCCCGTACCATTGCCACCATCTGCTTGACATCGGTATAGGCCACCTGAAAACTGCGCACCACCAATTCCTGATAATCCTTCTGCTTGGCCGGCGTATTCGGGTAGATCAATATCGAATTACTGTTCAGCACCTTGAAAGCCAGTTGATTGGTAGTCAGAATCAGTTTGAGAATATCCTCGATGGTGTTGTTACGCACAAAAATCGAGAGTTTATTGTCTTGCCGGATATCCTTATCGAATACGAAATTGATTCCCGCCGTGCGCGAAATCAGCTCAAAAACCGTCTTCAGATCAGTATCTTTGAATTCCATCGTGACGGTTTTCTTAAATGAAGATTCCAGTGCCAGATCGACTACTTCAGGACGAGACAAATGCGTGTTGATTTCGGAAATCAGTTGACGCGCATGCGATTGCTGCGGATTTTCTTGCAGTACTGCCCGCACCATGTTTTCGGCCTTGGTTATCTCCTTGCGAGCCAGCAACTCTCGCGCGGACTGGATTGAAGAAATATGGCGTCGTTCGGTCTTGACTGCCTCGATACCATCCCTTGCGCGCTCATTCGTGGCATGAAAGTTGAGTGCACGCTGATAGCTTCTTTCAGCTTGATCCAGATTCCCCGAAAAAATAGCGTTATCGCCTTCCAAAAGAATTTTGGCTATGACATCCTCGCGCATCCGTATCAGGACTGCCCGAATTTCCTTGTTATCCGGTTCTTCTCGTTGCGCTTGCTCAAGCTTTTCCAGACCCTTCTCGAATTCACCGGCTGCGATCAGTTTCTGTCCATCGTCAAACGCAATATTGCGCGTTACGAATGTCTTATTGTTGATTGCACATCCTGCCAATATCGCCAGCAAAATACCAAAGATAAATATTCTCCAGCTTTTCATCGCATGTTACCTGCTAATTTATTATTGATCGTAAGGGTCTGTTTGATATTCAACGGGAGGTAGGTCACTTTCACCTCATTATCGGTAATTGTGTCCAAACGGTATTGCTCATTGATTTTTCCGCCGATTCTTGCAATGAAATTCTCTCCCGGTTGCGACAGGAAAACCCAGGTATCGCTGCCCGATATGGCTTTGCCAGTATATTTGAATTGCAATGGTGGTGCCGTGGGTGCTGGCGGAGGGATGGCTGCCGCTTTTGCCAGTTCTGCGGCTTTTGCAGCCGCTTGTTCCTCTGCGGTGACCTTAGGTTTCTTGGGGGCCCAGTTGGTAGACACAAATAATTCACCCGCAGTGGAATTGAATTTTCTTTGCCCCAGCTTGCTGACATCCAGATACTCGGCATTGCCTTCCTGAGCTTTGTTGCGCTCCGGTGCCGACTTCGATGTTTGCACCGGTTCAACCGTGTTGATGATGCTGTCCTCGTCTTCCTCTTCAACCAATGCTACCGCCAGTAGGGTAACGACCAAGGCTCCGCCCAGTAACAATTTTCTTTTTTTCTCAGCAGAATCCATTATTTGTTCAAATAAAGGTTGATCTCAAGTCGCATTTCGAGCCGGTCGGAAGAAACGCTCTCGCGTTTGATGGCGATGGCGGATATGGCCATCGCCGGAATGGCCTCCAGTGCATCGGCAATAAAGGCCCTGATTTCGGGATAGCGCCCTTTGACCGGCAGAATCATCTCATAGCGTGCCAGACGGGCATCTTTCTCATTCACCAGGCGATATTCACTACTGCTCAACTCTACTTTCTGTTTCTTGGCCAGCCGCACCAGCTCCCGAATCCAGAACGGTGAGGAATCAATACGCGGGAAAAAATCATAAAAAACCTGTAAGGCTTGATCGCTGCTCATTTTTTTGCCCGCATCAGCATCGCCGGATGTTTGCTTTGAATTGGCCTGCATCTGCAATGTTTCAGCACGTTCCTTCAATTTCTGCAGAGCGGAATCCTGCGGCAACACGGCCGAAAAGAAATAGATCACAGTGACTACCAGCAACCCCATACCGATTTTGCCCAACGCCCCCAACCGGTTGATCTGCCAGCGCAGCAATGGCAAAAACTGGCTCCATTGCACTTGTGCTATTTGTGTATTTAACTGTTTTAAATCCATACGGCTGTCAATAGAAAAACAATCGGGCGGTGCGGATTGTCTTGTTTAATTCTGTAATTGATTAAATGAACATTTTCAAAAACCGACTCCCTTTCAAGGGCCTCCACAAAATCCAGTAACTCGGACATGTTTCTCGCCTCACCACTGATACGGAGCGTTCGACTGGATACATTAGGTTGCAATGACAACAGTGCGATCTCATCCGTTGCCGCATGCTCAATGGAATCAAACAACGCCTCCCAAGGTAAATTGATCTGATCGAGTACTGTGTTGGCTTGTGCCACTTCCTTGCGAATCTCCTGGCCAAATTCCCTGATTCGGGCAGTGGAACGGGTACGCGGCGCATTTTTCTGCTGTTGCAGCTTTTCCAGTCGCTCGACACGGCTGCTCCAGTGATTGACTTCCTCGGTAAGGTGGCGGTATTGCAGCAGTACGACTAATGACACCAGCAATCCGATCAGCAGGATCGCAATATCGATCTGAGGAATCGACTGTTCCCGGTAAGGAAATTTGAGATTCAGGCGAGACATTGATGATTCTCCGTATCCTGAACGATTGCAACCGGATAATGTGCAGGAGCAGGTAGCAGCTCATTCGACAACGACAAGAGCCGCCAGCCCGATTCTTGTGACAATGACAGATTGGGGTACCCCGGAGCAAAAACATGCACGCTTTCCTTCGCGTCCTTTCTGCCCGCCAGAACGACTTCCTGATCCAGGATGGCAACCAACTCATCCATTATACTGCCCGCAATGCGCTGATTACGTACGCTTAACCATGCACCATGATCGATGATGCCCACACAAATCCTTCCGGATTCGATCACAGCCAGATAAATCCGCTCCTGACTCAGGATTGAGTGCCAGTGATCGTAAACTGATGCCAAATATGGTTCGACACTCCTGAGCTTGCAGCGAGTATGCAAAGCCAATTCTTCCAGCTTCGTCATCAGCATCGATGGTATGGCAGCACAGATAGCACCGGTACGTGGATTCCATTCGCTGACACTGAGCACCCAGGAATCAGCACGGTCGGCATAAATTTCACGAATACGAAAGGTAGCGTAGGCTTTGACTTCTTCAGGTGTGGTTATTTCCTCTTGTTGAGGCAAGGTAACATAGCGGATAAATTGATTGGACAGGGTTATCTCCAGACTACTTCCTGCATGGTGCAACAATTGCTGCTCCAGTTTTTGCAGGGCCGGTTGCCATGCTGGGACGCCTGATCCTGGCGTGCAGCATTCCGTGATTCTTGCATCCTGCACAGGCTTGAAACCCCGTCCGGTCCGAACCAGATCGATTCGATCGGAAGCCAGAAACACCTCAATCCGATCACTCCACGATGGTAACACGATTGGCCTCCTCCAAACTGGTTAATCCTTGCTTGACCATATCCAGGGCGGCTTCCCGTAGAAAGCGCGTACCATTCATCCGGGCGGCTTCCTTGATGCGGCGTATCGGCTCCTGGGCCACGATCAGTTCCCGGATCTCATCGTTCAGGATCAGAATCTCAGCAATGGCATTTCTGCCACGGTATCCACTGCCCCGGCATTGGCCACATCCCTTACCACTGCGGAATCGATACTGATTGACTGTATCCATGGCTATGCCCGATTCCGCGATGTATTTTTCATCCGGATGTTCATCTATGGCACAGTGCGGACACAGTAAACGCACCAGCCGCTGCGCAAGAATACCGTTGAGTGCCGAAACGAAACTGTAGGGATCCACCCCCATGTGCGAGAAGCGGCCAATGACATCAAATACGTTATTGGCATGCACGGTGGTAAATACCAGATGCCCGGTCAATGCCGCCTGGATGGCGATTTGCGCCGTTTCCGCGTCGCGTATCTCACCCACCATGATCTTGTCCGGATCATGCCGCAGAATCGACCGCAAACCACGCGCAAAGGTCAATCCTTTCTTTTCATTGACTGGAATCTGCAGAACCCCTGGCAACTGGTACTCAATGGGATCCTCGATGGTAATGATCTTGTCATTGCCTTTGTTGACTTCAGATATCGCCGCATACAGCGACGTCGTTTTACCGCTACCCGTTGGCCCGGTAACCAGCAGCATACCGTAGGGCTCGGAGCTCAGGCGGCGAATGGTCGCTATGGCAGCGGCATTGAACCCGAGCTGATTCAGTGTCAAGCCTTCGATCTGATCGGAGAGCGCCTGCCGATCCAGAATACGCAGCACCGCATCCTCACCAAATATACTGGGCATGATGGAAACCCGGAAATCGATCTCCCGTCCCTGGATTGAAATCTTGAAGCGACCATCCTGCGGTACACGGCGCTCGGCAATATCCAGCTCCGACATCACCTTGATCCGGGAAATGATCTGCTCGGCCAGATCTGCGCCCTGTATGACACCGATCGATGTCAATACGCCATCGATCCGATATTTGATAGCCAGCGAACCCAACGTCATTTCCAGATGAATGTCACTCGCCTGCGATTTGTGTGCGTCGTACAGCGTGGAGTGCACCAGACGCACAACCTGACTGGTGCCTTCATTGATACTTTTGAGTGATAAATCCTCGATGCCACTCTGGATCTTGTCCAATTCGGTAGAAGGCAGAACCTGATCCATGGCACGCATGCTCTTTTCCTGCTGCGCGAAAAAAGCTGCCAGATCGGCAGGATGCACCAGATGCCAAGTAACCGAGATTTCAAAGCGCTCTTCTGCCCATGCCCGTAATTTGCTGGAAAATGGATTGCTGACTGCCAGCAAGCACTCCTGTCCGCGGCGAAACAGTGCACATTCATGCATCATGGCTTCCGCAAAAGGCAATAAGTCAAACGCTGGCGTGAATGCGTGAATATCCTTCATTTCCAATACTGGCATGTGCAATAACTGCCCCAGTCGCTGTATCAACTGATCAGGTGCAAAACCGCTATCTTCCAGCACCTGCATGACGGAAACGCCCTGCTCAAAGGCTCTTTTCCTGGCGTCTGCCAGATAGCCGATATCAAATGGTTGCTTCTCGGTCGTTTCTAAATTGATGTCGATCAATTGATGCTTCCTGCCAGTTCAAAAATAGGCATATACATAAGAACAATGATGCCACCAATGATGATACCGATGAACGCCATCAGCAAAGGCTCGATCAGCTTGGTCGTCCATTCCACCCAGCGTGCTATTTCTTCATCATGGAAATTGCCGATCCGTTCCATCATGTCCCCCATGAGACCGGTTCTTTCCCCCACACGCAGCATGCGATTGCCCACAGCGGTGGTGAGACCTTCTTGTTCCATGGCACTGGAAATGGTTTTGCCTTCACGGATATGTTTGGCAGCAGCAGCCACTTTGGGTCGAAAATGCGATTGCAGCAAGCCACTCACCATCTCCAGAGCCTGGGTGATTGGAATGCCGCCACGCAGTAACATACCCAGTGTCTTGTAAAAACGGGCCAACTGATAGACACGCATATGTTCGCCAATAGCAGGAATACGCCAAAGCAATTGCGTTACTTTGCCTCCGAAAGATGGACGCGTCACGGCATAGACTGCCACCCCCACCATCATCGCTGCTGCAATGGCCAGCTCCCAACCACGCTCCTGCACAAATTGTCCCCATTTGATCAGCAGCATGGATAACCACGGTAAATCACTACCCATATCTTCATAGATGGCACTGAATTTAGGGACCACGAAAACCAGCAGAAAGATGGACACCAGAAAACCGACCGTCAGCAATAAAACCGGATATATCGACGCCCCCACCAGTTTCTTGCGTACAAATTCCATTTGTGTCTGATAAGTGATGAAACGTGTCAGCGCTTCCGGTAAATCCCCGGTGCGTTCACTGGCGCGGACCGTTGCAATGTACAGGGGCGGAAATGCTTGTGGATATTCGCTCAGGGTTTGTGAAAAAGTCATACCCTCGTAGAGGCTGGCAAGTATGTTCTGAATGATTTTGCGATTTCCGGCATCCTGCTCCTTTTCCTGCAATGTTTCGATACATTCGACCAGGCTCAGTCCCGCGACTTGCAGCGACAACAATTCCTGGCTGAAATGTACCAAGGGAAAATGACTGCGCGATTTAAAGGAAAAGCCGGAAAAACGCTTGCGCACGCTCAATACCATGCCACCCTGTTCGATGACCTGGAGTCGCGCTTCTTCTTCGCTATTGGCTTCCAACTCGAGATACACCGTACCTTGACCGGAAAGCACTGCCTTGACCTCAAAACGCATGATCAGTTTCTACCAGTTCTTGATATCGGCTGCCTCTCCCTCACCACCGGGTTGACCGTCTTTTCCGAGAGAAAGCAAATCGAACTCGGAGCGCTCACCCGGATACTTGTAAATGTAAGGACGCCCCCAAGGATCTGCTGGCGGCATTTTTGAAAGATAAGGCCCTTGCCATCGCGGTTCATTATTGGGTCGCGTCACCAAGGCGGTCAATCCCTGCTCAGTGGCAGGATATCCTCCCACATCGAGCCGATACTGGTGCAATGCCTTTTCCAGAGCATCAATCTGCGCCTGTGCCATTTTCACTTCGGATTTCCCGACTTGCGAAAAATATTTTGGTCCCACGTAGGCAGCCAGCAAACCAATAATCACCATTACCACCAGCAACTCAAGTAAAGTAAACCCACGATTAACGCTTGCCTTTTGTTGCCTTCTCAATTGCATCATATTTATCCTTCTTTCCTTAGCTAAGAAATTGACTGAATATTTTACTGACGAGTTATTGTTTCGAATCATCAAAAAACGCATGGTAAGTTGCTTATATTACAGGGTCAAGATTGCATCTATCCCGATGGCTGTATTTTATCAACTTATCGCCGCAATATGGCCCACCAACGCGCAACATTCACCAGCGACATCAGCGATGCTGATACATAGGTCCATGCTGCAGCACGTAGAATCTTCCGTGCATGCCATTCATCCCCGGGCAACAGGTATCCACCCTGCTCCAGTATTGGCATGGCACGCCTGAAACTGGCATGCCATTCCATGGGTAATGTGACCAGATGAACCACCGCAGCCGTGCCCATCGTCAACAGACCGCCCAGAAACATCAGCGCACCCGCACTGGGTGCCCGGGTAATCGCCGTCATGATGGGCGCAATCATCAAAATGGCCGCTCCCAGTTTTTCGGCTGGCGCAGCCATTTCCACCAATCGTGTACGCATCCTTAAGGGCCAGTAACCATCCCTGTCCTGCAAGGCATGTCCGACTTCGTGCGCCGCCACCGTAATGGCAGTCAGCGATTTGCCATGAAACTTGTCCGGACTTAGTCGCACAACCTTGGCCAGTGGATCGTAA
The DNA here is from genome assembly GCA_017879645.1 of Nitrosomonas sp. Classification (GTDB taxonomy): domain Bacteria; phylum Pseudomonadota; class Gammaproteobacteria; order Burkholderiales; family Nitrosomonadaceae; genus Nitrosomonas. The sequence continues at coordinate 6,026 of JAAEXZ010000038.1, read as the reverse complement.
TGATCACCCTGTTCGGTCACTTCAACCCTGACCGATTGTAAATTAGCATCGTCGAGCAAGGTCCGGGCCAATTCCGCTCCCGTTCCCGGGTAACGATCATCAGGTCGACTATACTGGGCCAGCGTCTGTTTGACCCAGTATGCTGGCCCCAGAATGATGGCCACGATAAAAATCACCAACAGCAGATACAACATGAACTTTTGCTAAGAAGACTAGGGAGTAGACGGAATCTTGCCACCAGAAATGAGCATCCTTCATTCAACACAATACCATGCTCGCCACATTGAGATATACGACACCGAAGATTGGTTCCTTGAAATTGCGAGCGTAACAGGTACAAGCGGATATCGCTGTGATTTTTCCCATATCCTGACACGAGGTAAAACACATTCCCTATGCCCCAAAGCAATCATTGTTCGCTGCATTCAATTAAGGTATGCTGATTTTATCTCAAACCGGCCTCTCTAATCGATTGCTCAAGTAATTTCATTCCAGCCCGCTTTTAATCGTTTGCTTAATCCTATTCAACAAGCTGCTCCATGATGCTTACGGGTCATTCCGCTCCATTTCTTCGCTACCTGTTTCAGGTTCTGGGATTGGCCGCATTATATTTCACCTTCGGTTACATGAGCTTCCTGACCACAGTGGCACACTACATCGTCACACCGGTTTTTTTCGTTGCGGAAGGCATCGCGCTGGCTGCCATTATTGTGTTGGGCGCACGGGTCTGGCCAGGTATTTTCCTGGGGCAATTAGCGCTGGCGCTGAGCACCGGACTGGAACCCCTACCCTCGTCTGTCATTGCCGGCATCAACAGCCTTGAAGCACTGATCGGCTTCACGCTGTTCAAGTACTGGAAGATCAATCCTTTATTTCATAAAGTACGCGATCTGACGCGCTTGTTCGTGATGATATTTTTTATCCTTCAGCCTTTCAGCGCCACATTGGGGACGCTGACGCTGATGTTTTTTGATGCCATCCGGGAATCCCAGCATTATCTCCAGGCTTGGACATACTGGTGGTTCGGCAACTGCCTGGGACAATTTCTGATCACACCATTCATATTGATTGCTTTTTCCTTGTCCGATCGACTTGAAATCATCAAACGATCGGTACAAGCCTCGATCATTCCGATCACTCTGATCCTGCCCGCCACCTGGTTAATCTTTAACAACACCATTTCCAGCACCACCACCCAGGCATTGGTCGTTTATGCCCCACTGCTGATCTGGATTGCCATCAGGAGTGGAACCATCATCGTTTCCTTCATCTGCAGTGGCATCACGTTCTTGTCACTGTACCAAACGGCACAAGGCCTGGGTCCGTTTGTCGTGGATGGCACGCCGAATATCTTCGACATGAATATCTTCGTCCTGGGTATTTCACTTACCGCCCTGTTTGTCAGCGCATTATTCACCGAACGCAAACTGATCGAGGCTGAATTGCGAAACAATGAAATGCGATTATATGCCATCATCGAATCTTCATCGATTCCCAAGGCCATTAATGACGAGCAAGGACGGATTATCTATCTGAACAAGGCGTTTATTCAAACCTTTGGTTACACGCTGGACGACATTCCCACCCTGACCGAATGGTGGCCCAAAGCCTACCCCGACAAGCAATATCGTCGCTGGGTCAGAAATGTCTGGAGCAGGAATTTAAAAAAAGCCCTGCACGAACACACTGATTTTGAACCCATCGACCTCACCGTTCAGTGCCAAAATGGCTCGCAGCGCAATGTCATTGCCACCGCCGCTCCACTGAATTCTCCAGGATTCAATCATCATCATCTGGTAACGCTGGTCGACATCACGGTGCGCAAGCAACTGGAAAATCAGCTTTTCCAAAGCCACAAATTTCTCGAGGATTTATCCAACAACATCCCGGGGTTCATTTTTCAATTCCAACTTTTCCCCGATGGTCGCAGTTGCCTGCCTTTTGCCAGCAAAGGTATAACGGAAGTCATGGGCATTGCACCGGAAATGCTTGTACACGATGCCTCGCCATTGCTGAATCTAACCCATCCGGATGATGCGGACAAACTCCATGCCTCCATCGCCGAATCAGCCTCATCACTCAACGAGTGGCGTCATGAATTTCGCATCATTACCCCAAAAAAGGAAATCAAATGGATTCAGGGACAATCCAAACCAAACCGGCAATCCGATGACAGCATCATCTGGAACGGTCATGCAACCGACATCACGGAATCCAAAAACACCTCGCTGAAATTTGAAATCATGTTGGATTTGGCGAGCGACGGCATCCACATTCTGGATGAAGATGGCTTCGTCGTTCAGTTCAGCCGCTCGTTTGCCAATATGCTGGGTTACAGCTATGAAGAAGCAGCACATTTGAACGTGCTCGACTGGGATGCCCTCATTCCACAAAAAGACTTGATCAATGTAGCGCGTGAAATCATCAACACCCCCCGTGTTTTCGAAACACGCCACAAACGCAAGGACGGCAGTATCTTTGATGTGGAAATCAATGCCAGAGGCATTGAAATTTCAGGTAAAAAATTCATTTACGCTTCCTCGCGTGACATTACCAATCGCAAGCTGCATGAACAGGAAATGGAATATCAGCGCATGCGCCTCGCCAACATCATCGAAGGCACACATATTGGAACCTGGGAATGGAATGTACAGAGCGGAGCAGTCATCTTTAACGAACGCTGGGCGGAAATGATCGGCTACAGCCTGGCCGAGCTGCCCCCCACTACGATAGAAACCTGGATCCGATTTGCTCACCCCGAAGATCTGAAACAATCCGATGTATTGCTCAAGGAACACTTCGCCGGCAACATACCCTATTACGAATACGAAGCCCGCATGCGCCATCGCGATGGACACTGGATCTGGATGCTGGATCGCGGCAAGGTTCTGAGTTGGACCAACGATGGCAAACCCCTGATGATGTTTGGCACCCATCAGGATATTACCGAGCGCAAGGAACGTGAAGTCATGCTGATCGAAGCCCGACAGCAGGCTGAAACTGCCAATACGGCCAAAACCCGCTTTCTTGCCATGATGTCGCATGAAATCCGCACACCGATGAATGCCGTACTGGGTATGGCTTACCTTCTCAGCAAGACCACGCTGGATGCGCGCCAAAGCACGTATTTGCGTAATATCGAAGGTTCCTCCAACATCCTTCTTGGCGTCATCAATGACATTCTGGATTATTCCAAAATCGAAGCCAACAAAATCGAACTCGATAGCGTCGCTTTTGACTTGAACAGCAACCTGGAGAACATCGCAGCGATTGCGGCCATCGCGGCCAAGGACAAGGCCATCGATGTGTTGTTCCATGTCGAACCCAACGTACCGCGTTATCTGGTCGGCGATCCGGTCAGATTGAGCCAGATACTGGTCAACCTGATCAATAACGCCATCAAGTTCACCGATCAGGGCGAAGTCATCATACGCTTTGAAATCATCGAAACAGGGGAGCCTCACACGGTTTTTCTGGCAGTCAGTGTACGCGACAGCGGCATTGGCATGTCTGCGGATCAGATGAAAAATCTTTTTCAAGCATTTTCGCAGGCCGATAGCTCGATTACCCGACGTTTTGGCGGTACGGGCCTCGGATTATCCATTTCTCATCGCCTGGCACAGCACATGCAAGGCAACATTGCGGTACAAAGCGAATTAGGCAAGGGCAGTACTTTCCGCTGCGTGGTGAAATTGAATCAGGGTGAATCCAATCAGAAAACCTGGGTGCAGATACCCAGTCCATTGCAGTTTCTACATGTCATGATCGTCGACAGCCATGTCACCACCCGTCAGATCATGGTGGAAATCGTCCAGTCCCTTGGCTGGAAAGCCACCACCGTGGATAATGAACATCAGGCCATCGACAAACTCAGTGATGCGAATGCTGCAAGAACCGATTTGCTGGTACTGATGACACGAACCCAAAGCGAGCAGGATCTGGAAACATTGCAATTTCTGGATTCGGCGATCCCGAGTCACCTCAGTCCCAGAATATTGCTGATCACCAACAACATGGATCCGATATTTGCCAAGCGTGTGAGCAACCGGCCAGCCACTGCAATATTGATCAGACCGTTCACACCCCTTAATTTACTGGATACGGTGTCCAGCCTGTATACCGAAAACGATGACACTAACACCCATCCGGATCACCTGCACGAATCCGCCAAAAAACAATTTGCCGGCACCCGCATCCTGATTGCGGAAGATAACGAATTTAATCAGTTGCTGATTTCCGAATTATTGAGTCACTGGGGCATCACTGTCAGCATGGTGCAAAATGGCGCCGAGTGCCTGGAGCGACTCAAAACAAGCCAACAGCCTTTCGACCTGATTCTCATGGATATCCAGATGCCAGTAATGAATGGTCTCGAAGCCACGCAACACATTCGCCGGGAAATGAAAATGACCGATATCCCGATCATTGCTTTGACCGCCAACGTCATGGAACAGGATCAAAAGAAATTCCAGAAAGTGGGCATGGACTCCTTCCTGCCCAAGCCCTTCGATCCGGAACAGATCTACCACATCATGCAGCAGTTTATCAAAGGCCGATAAGCAAACCTTTTAGCCGACCTAATCGATGAGAATCGATCATCTTTTAAAGATGAGGCATCAAATAAGGCTATGATTGATTAACAATCTTGGCATAAAAATCAGTGATGGCTCACTATCATTTTTACCTATCGCTTTCAATTGACTGGCGCCCTGAACACGAATCGAACGTGCGACCTACCCCTTAGGAGGGGGTTGCTCTATCCACTGAGCTACCAGGGCGTGGACGGCATTTTACGCTAATATGGCATCATGCATAAACCTGATCATCCAGATTCTTCTTCACACGCCACTTCCGAAAAACTTCCTCGCACGGTCGTCGTATTGGGAGTCGTCAGCTTCTTCAACGATTTCGCATCGGATATCGTGGTACCGCTCATCCCGATTTTACTGGCCACTGTCTTGTCCGCTGGACCAATCGCACTGGGTTTCGTCGAGGGAGTAGCCGATGCATTAGCCTGTTTCCTCAAATTATGGGCAGGGCGGCATTCGGACATCATGCGTGGTCGACGCAAAAACCTGGCATTGGCAGGCTATACCCTATCCAATCTGGCAAGACCGTTACTTGGACTGGCCGGCTCTTGGCTGACGGTGCTGCTGTTGCGCAGTATCGATCGTGTCGGCAAGGGTTTACGCAGCGCACCACGCGATGCCATGGTAGCTGACGCAGCGCCGGCACATCGCCGTGGCTATGCTTTTGGTTTCCATCGCGCGCTGGATAATGCAGGTGCAGTTGCCGGAGCATTAACCGCAGCGGCGATTCTGGCATGGTCGAACTTCAGTCTGAGTGAAGTCATTCTCTGGTCGGCCATTCCGGGTTTCATGGCTGTGCTGTTATTGGGTTTGGGCATTCGTGAGGAAAAATCGCATCCTCCTGATTCCACAACCCCGCCTCCCGCGCCATTACGCTGGTCAGCGCTGTCGTTGTCCATGCAACGCTATTTATGGGTCTTATTTCTGTACACTTTTGCGCGGGCATCTGAAACTTTTATTTTATTGCTAGGTCATGAATTAGGTGCAAGTGTTGTTGACTTGCTCTTGCTGTGGGCGGCATTGAATCTTGCCAAAGCCTTGACTTCGGCACAAGGCGGTCACCTGGCCGATCGATTCGGGCGCGGTGCCTTGATCGTAACTGGCTGGGCTGCACTGGCGATTGCTTTCCTGCTGCTCAGCCAGATTACAACCGCTGCGGAATTATGGCTGGTCAGCCTGTTTTATGGACTGTTGACCGGATTGAGCGAAGGTGCCGAACGCGCACTCATCGGCGATTACGCCACCAGCTCCGAGCGAGGAACGGCTTTTGGCTGGTATCATTTGATGAGCGGCATTGCAGCCATCCCAGCAGGACTGCTGTTTGGGGTAATATGGCAGACTTTCGATGCCGCAACAGCGTTTTCATTGGCTAGCATACTGGCAGCGCTGGCCATCGCAGCATTACGACTGTGGGCCTGGCCGCAACGTCATCACACA
>JAAEXZ010000136.1 GCA_017879645.1 Nitrosomonas sp. | reverse complement strand
CCCCACTCAAAAGCAGAAATTGGCTTGAAATGGCAAGTATCAGAAATACCTGCCTTGGCAGAATTACTCAAGGTGCTGGCAACATGATCCGTATCGATGAAATCTGGCTTTCTACCCAACCTCTGGATATGCGAGCAGGGATGGATACGGTCATGGCTCAGGTGGTGAGAGCCTTTGGCTACATTAAACCGCATTGTGCTTACCTGTTCTGTAATAAACGTGGCCATCGCATGAAAGTGCTGGTACATGATGGACTGGGCATCTGGCTGTGTGCCCGGCGGCTGGAACAGGGAAAATTCCACTGGGCTAAAGTTCACCAGGGTGAAAGCGTAGCTCTCAACCCGGAACAGTTACAGGCATTAATCCAGGGTTTGCCTTGGCAGCGCATTGGACGACAGCAGGTGGTCACGATGCTCTAAACCAAGCTCGGCTATTCTGCTATCCTCCAAACGTTCTATTTCATTCTTCTCATGACCTCAGGCATACTGCGGTCATGAATACGCTGCCAGATTTAAGCCAACTGACCCATGAACAACTGCTGGAATTCACCCGGCAGTTGGCGATGCAGCATCAACAACTCGCAGAAGATAAACAACAATTAGATGCTCAAGTTCAACATCTGGAAGTATCAAATCAACAATTAGATGCCAAAGTTCAACATCTTGAAGTCACCAATCAGCAATTAGATTCTAAAGTTCAGCATCTTTCTATTCTCAATCAAAAATACGAGCATGAACTGGCGCTGTTTAAACAGCATAAATTCGGCAGTAAAAACGAACATCTCACCGCAAAACAAATCCATCTGTGGGATGAGGCGGTCGAAGAAGATATCGCAGCCGTTGATCTGGAATTAGAACGATTAAATGCAGATAAAACCCATGCAGCGACACAGAAAGCCACAGTCAACAAACCTAAACGTCGACTGCTGCCAGATCATCTACACACCATCCGTATTGAGCATGAACCTGCATCAACCCAATGCAGTTGTGGCTGCCAGTTACGTCGTATCGGCGAAGATATCAGTGAAAAACTGCATTTCAGACCGGCACAGTTCTATAAGGAACAGCATGTGCGTGGCAAATGGGTCTGTGATCAGTGTGACACCCTGACTCAGCAAGCGATGCCCGCCTATGTGATTGATAAAGGCATTGCTTCACCTGAACTGCTCAGCCATGTTTTGGTATCGAAATATGCCGATCATTTGCCGCTGTACCGTCAACGTCTGATCTATCAGCGGGCGGGAATCGAACTTTCTAGATCAACTTTATCTGACTGGATAGGTCGCTGCGGTGTAGAACTGGAACCTCTGGCCAATGCCTTAAAAGAGGTGGTACTACAACAGCAGGTGCTGCATGCAGATGAAACACCAGTCACCATCATGCGGATGGGTGAGAATAATAAAAAACCGAAGAAAGGTTATGTCTGGGCCTATGCCACCACACAGTACAATCCAGTTCAGGCGGTGATCTATGACTTTCAGGATAGTCGTTCAGGCCAGCATGCTGAAGAGTTCTTGAAAGGCTGGCAGGGTTATCTAGTCTGTGATGATTACAGTGGTTATAAAGCACGTTTTAAATCAGGCCAGGTCATAGAGGTGGGCTGCATGGCCCATGCACGTCGTAAATTCCATGAACTGCATGTGACCGGGAAAAGTCAGGTTGCTGAACAGGCCTTAGTGCTGATTCAGAAACTGTATGCGATAGAAGCAGAGCTCAGGAAAAAGACCGATGGTACAGCGGAAGACCGCCGCGAATACCGACAACAGCATAGTCAACCAGTGATGCAACAACTATATGAATGGCTCAACCAACATCATCTGACAGTGCCATCGAGTTCTCCCACCGCCAAGGCCATCAATTACACTCTGAAGCGTTGGCCAGCTTTAAGCCGCTATCTGGATGATGGCAATCTACCTATAGATAATAATTGGGTGGAAGTGCGACACGAAGTCGCTTAATGAAGTTGTTCCCCCTGCGGGAACCACCCGTGTCACCGGGTGAATCTAGAAGGCTGAATAAAGAGCGCCTTCGACAATGTAACGAGGCACCGTAAGGTGCGGGGTATCAATCGTGAGAGGCGTACTCTTCTGGCAGCCATAGCCGGACAAGGGCTAGATAATCGGTATGGTGAACACATGTGAATCTGCGCAACGATCGTTAAATTGAACGAGCGGAAATGGCTAATACGCTCGAACCAAAACGGTAATGGAGGTGGGAATCGCGTCTTTCTACTACGCATTCGTGACCCATACGCCTCCCGGTCGATAGCAGGCACCTAAGCCGATGTACTTCAGTAAGCGGAACGTGGAAATCCCGTATTACCCCCATTGGGAAAGCAGTTTGCAAAAACTGCCCATGGTGATGCGGGCGAAGGAACGAGGAAAAAGCGAATGCCAGTCTGTAATGGGTTGGATAGAGGTTGAAACATTACCTCACGCGAAAGCGGGCTGACGTCCTTATGGTCTCTCATCACAAGAGAGTGTGTAGAACCCTTTTAATGGAGGGAGAGCAAATGAACGCAGCAGTATCAGCGTGTGCGCCTTCCAGCACATCGTGGGACAGCATCGATTGGATTGCTGTACAGCGTCATGTCAGAGGGCTGCAAGCGCGTATTGTGAAGGCGGTACAAGACGGCAGGTATAACAAGGCGAAAGCTCTGCAATGGCTGCTGACTCACTCGTTTAGTGGCAAAGCATTGGCCGTAAAACGAGTGTCTGAAAACAAAGGCAAAAACACGGCTGGGGTCGACAAGGTGACTTGGAATACACCCAAGGCCAAGACCGGTGCGATGATGTCGTTGAAGAGGCGAGGTTACACGCCCCTTCCGCTTCGGAGAGTCCTTATTCCGAAGAAAAATGGCAAGATGAGACCTCTCGGGATACCCACGATGAAATGCCGGGCCATGCAGGCGCTCCATCTGCTGGCTTTGGAACCCATCGCGGAGACCATCGCTGATCGGAACTCTTATGGGTTCAGACCGCAACGCTCAACCGCGGATGCTGCAGCACAGTGCTTTGGTGTGCTGTCAAGAAAAGTAAGTGCGGAGTGGGTGCTAGAGGGTGACATTCAAGGCTGTTTCGACAATATCAGCCATGACTGGATGATCGCCAACCTCCCAATGGACAAGGTGATTCTACGGAAATGGCTCAAAGCCGGTTACGTCTACCAAAGCAAGCTGTTTCCCAGTCTTTCCGGAACACCGCAAGGAGGTATTATCTCCCCGGTGTTGGCCAACATGACCTTGGACGGACTGGAAACGATGCTGGCGAAGAGGTTCCCTAACGCCAAATGGACAGGCAAAAAGCTGCAACTGGTACGGTATGCGGATGATTTCATCATCACGGGGTATTCTAAAGAGTGGCTCGAAAATGAAGTTCGCCCTGCCGTGGTTGAATTTCTGGCGGAGCGCGGTCTCGTGCTCTCTCAGGAAAAGACCAAAATCACGCACATAGGGAACGGGTTCGATTTTCTTGGGTGGAACGTACGCAAGTACAATGGCAAGCTACTGATCAAGCCGTCAAAGGCAAACATCAGTGCTCATCTCGATAAGCTGCGAGCATTAATCAATGCAAACAAAGCGACACGACAGGCCACTTTGATCGGTTTGCTCAACCCTATTCTAAGGGGTTGGGCCAACTATCATAGTTATGTCGTTGCCAAGAAGGTTTTCAACCAGGTAGACAGCGCAGTGTGGGAAATGCTCTGGCGATGGGCGGTACGTCGCCACCCTCGCAAAACACTCCGATGGGTCAAAGATCGGTATTTCAAAGTACAAGGAGCGCGTCGATGGGTGTTCTCATGTGATGAACAGTCCGCTGATGGTCGGAAGCGACAATACACATTAGTGTCTGCCTCGGACACGCCAATTGTGCGACATATCAAGATCAAGGCTGCTGCTAACCCTCATGACCCCGCATGGGATGAGTACTTCGAATCCCGATGGGGTAAAAGAATGCTGGTCTCCGCAAAGGGGCGAGCCAAGCTGTATCGGGTGTGGCTAAAACAAGGTGGTCGCTGCTGCGCCTGTCTTAAACCAGTCACCAAAGATACACCATGGCACAGCCGTCATATTGTGAAGCTAAGTCATGGTGGAACGGATGCAGTTGCTAATCTTGAGATTTACCATCTGTATTGTCCAAGGAGTGTTCAATTTGCCAATGTCAACGATGTATAACCGGGTGCCGAATGGCGCCTTAGCAGAGGCTTGAGCCGTGTGCTGGGAAACTCGCATGCACGGTTCTTAGGGGGTTGGACGTAGGTAACTGCGTCTGACTACCCGACAATCAGATGCGTCCCTGGGCGTTGGGGCGCAAGAACTGGCTGTTTGCAGGTTCGCTGCGCAGTGGTCAGCGAGCGGCAAACATCATGACGTTAATCCAGTCAGCAAAGCTGAATGGCTTGGATCCGTATGCCTATTTAAGTGATGTGCTGAAAAGGCTGCCGACACATAAAGTGACCCAGATTGAAGAATTGCTGCCGCACTGCTGGAAACCTAAATCGAATTAAAAAATAGGCATGGGGTTCAGCGGACGCTTACGTTTCTCCTCAGTTTAATGCCAATGCTATTCAGGATTATGCATTACGCTGGGAAATTGAAACCTTATTCAGTTGTCTCAAAGGACGCGGGTTTAATCTTGAAAATACGCGCTTGACAGACCCTAGACGAGTG
>JAAEXZ010000037.1 GCA_017879645.1 Nitrosomonas sp. | reverse complement strand
AGCGCCGATGCCATGGCGACACTGGTGTCGTTGCAGAACCCAGGCTTCATGAGCAGCCGCATCGCTGCGCGCGATAAGGCCATGCTCAATTTCGGCCTGTACTACGAACACAACTGGACCGCCGATGGCCCGGTTTCCCGTGCGGCCCGCGCCGACTGGCAGCGCAAGATCGAAGGCGAGATCACATCCTATGTGAACACGCTGCACAACGATGCCAAGAACCAGTTGGGTACGATGATCGCCAAGAGCGGAGCCAATACGCGCTTCTATGTCTTCAACAGCCTGAGCTGGGTGCGTACCGACTATGCCGATTTTCCGATGACCACCAAGAATGCCGTGACTGTGGTGGATCTGGCCACAGGCCAGGAAGTCCCTTCGCAGTATGTCACCATTGAAGGCAAGAACCGCCTGCGTATTCTGGCAAGCGATGTACCGTCGGTAGGCTACAAGGTATATGAAATCAGAAGCGGTGCGGGCACAGCGTTTGCCAATGCCGCGACGGTCAGCGGTGGCAACATCATTGAAAACGATTTCTACCGCGTTACCGTATCGGGTACGGGGGCCATCACTAGCCTGGTTGACAAGATGCGCGGCAACCGCCAGTTCGTGCGCAATGTCAACGGTCTGAAGATCAATGACCTAGGTGGAGTCGGCGGTAGCGTGGTGGTTGAGAATGCCGGCCCGGTCAGTGTGACCCTGCGTGCCACGTCGGTGAATCCGTACTCGCTGGTATCGCGCATCACGTTGATCCGTGACAGCGACCGCATCGAAATCCAGAACAATATCCAGCAGAATTTCGGTGAGGTACTGACCTGGGGTTATTCGTTCAACATCGATGCCCCCAACGTCTGGCACGAAGAAGTGGGAGCGGTCATCCGCGCCAAACTGTTGCCCAAGGGCGGTCACTACTCGGCCACCAACGCGCGTTACGATTGGCTGACGATCAATCACTTTGCCGACATGTCCGCAGCCAATGTCGGTGTGACATTGTCCAATGCCGATGCCTACTACATGAAGATGGGCAACAGTACGCACACGCTGCTCGACACCGCGACCCCGCAACTGAACATTCTGGCCGGAGGACAGGTCGATGGTCCGAATCTGGGTATTTCGAATCAGGATGGTGACAGCAACTTCCTGCAGCGCTTCGCCCTGCAAACGCATGGCGCATTCAACCAGACCGCCGCCATGAAGTTTTCGCTGGAACACCAGAATCCGCTGGTCGCCAGCACCGTGACCGGAACCGATCCAGCCTATGACGAGACCGACTACTCGTTTCTCACCGTGTCTGATCCGGATGTTCTGCTGTGGGCTCAAGCCGATGCGGCGCGTAACTACACCCTGTCGCTGGCTCCCGGTATCGTCACGGCTAAGAAAGCCTCGCATATCGAAACCGACATCGCCGCAGCAACGGTAGTCAATGGCGACCTGTCGGCACCGATCGCCAAGAACCAGATCCAGACTCATCGTCTGCTGGTGCAGTAGCTGGCAATGCCAGGTGATATGTGCTGTTGCCGATCAGCATGCCTGATCGGCTGGTTGTAAAGGAGATGCTGAAAAGGATAGCAAGGAACTACGTAAGATTTACCCCTCTGATGCGCCCCGGTGACACCCTCTTGCACTCGGGCGCATTTTTTTGCCTTACAACATGAGAATTATTCCAGCAGTCTGCGCTTCAGACCGTTTAAACCTTCCTGCTGCAACACTTTCCAGCCACGTTTACCAACGAGTAGGGCTGTTCTGGGTTGAGTGAGTGATTGCTGCATGATACCGCGCAATTTTTTCCAATCGATACCGGTATTGCTGCCACGAAATCCCGGTGTCAATACGGATGCAATTTTTGCCAGGGCATCATCATGGGGTTCATCCGTGAAAAGTTCTGGAAATTCAACCCTTCCTTGCTGATTCCACCAGGTCAGAAAGGTGGTTGCGTCGAAAGGATCCGGAAATGTTTTTTGAAGATCGACTCTTTCACGGTAAACAAGCCGCTGGGCTTTGGAAATGGGGGTGCCATCGGAGAAGATGCCATAGGCCCAAGGTTCGCGTGTCAGGGAATCATGAACCAGATCTTCTGTTTGTCTGGTATACCAGTTGATGAGTTGTTGAACAGCAGGATTGTTTCCGCCATTCTTGGCAGCCATGATGCGATGCGCACCACTGTCAAAACCTGTGAAGTGATAAAAACCCAAGGGTTCGCCATCCACAATGTAGGATGCCGAGTCGGAGATGCCGAGCTTGCGCGTGGTTAGATTCCAGGTTGCGACATTGTGGCGTGACGATCGCAGGATGGCGACTTGGTCGAAAAGCGCAGGAACCAGATCAATCCAGCGCTGATCCGTAAAGAGTCCGTTTGGAATATCGGCGCGGCAGAAGTGATAGACACGCTCACTCCACCACCGCGCAAATGAACGACCTATTTCGGTTGCGGCTACGGCGATGAAGCCCAGATTGTAGATGCCATGTTTCAGACTGCATATTTCATTGTCCATGACGGCGGCAAGAGTCTGCTCCGGTTGTGTCTGATGTGGTGTCAGAACAATGCTGGCGCGATCGAGTGACTCGATGATGTCATCCAGGCGGGAGAATGCGACTGTATCCGGATCGAGATACAGTACCTTTTTGCAACCCGGCAAACCCAGCAGTCGCGCTAGCATGAAAGGCTTGATGGCGGTTGCCAGTTCCACGATGGAATGGCAGAACGCCCAGCCACGCCAGTCTGGAATATTCAGATCGGCAATGGTGCAGACTTCATCAAACGGTTCTGTACTCAGGTCGATGGTCGGTTTTAATTCATCGGCAAGTGCCAAGTGTAGCCGCCATTCCGGATGGTGATGTCGCAGGGACTGAAAAAGCATGCGTACCTTGGGAATATAGTTCAGCGCAGCGCTTGTGAAAACATGAATTTCGGACATATCAATCGTTATGAGCTAAGTAAATCTTATGGTGGAAGATAATCAATTCGTCCAGAACTTTGGCTGCATCCATGGTAGTCAGGATCAATCCTTTTGAGTAGGCTGCAATTCGTTCCGCCGGCGCACCAAAATTAAACGATGCGACAGGCAGATTCATGTGCATGAGTTCTTGTACGACATACGAAAAAGTTTCTGGCCAGATTGAAGGGAATAACATGATGTTGGTACCGCTGGAGTGGATCAGTTCCGGGAGCTGGTCATGCTGGTAAGGCCCGGTTTGTCGGACAATGGATGACTCACAACTGAGTTCGATGGAGCCGATCACCACGATGGCGATATTCATGCCTCGACGCATTATTTCTTTCGAGAGCTGCTGAATGAAAGCCGCACCTTTGTGAAATCCGATCTGTCCCACCACACCGATACGCAGCGAGGCTGTTTGCCCAATGGGAATGGTGGTTTCAGGTAGATACTCGACCTGATGAGGCCTCACAACAATTTGCGAGCTTTCAATTTGCGGGTAGGCTTTGACCAGAAGCTTCGCGGTACTGTTGGAGAATGTCACGATCTCATCCGCAATGGTCAGTACTGACCCCCAAATGGCGCGCCACTTGGCAATGTCTTTTTCGGTGAAGAGCGTGGCAAAACCATAGCGGTTTTTGGGCAAGCACTGATTGCAGATCCGGGAATCTGGGATGTGGCAGTATTTTCCATGGTAATTGAGCAGAAAGTGTGATGGACATACCAGATAAAAATCATGTACCAGTATGCTGAGCCGGGCATGATTCAACACTTTGAGCTGTATCAGCAGTTGTGGGATTTCCTGTGGTTTTACAAAAGATACTGCCGTGTTATAGATGATGTTGTTGATGTGCAGGTGTAGGCAGGCTTCCAGTAAAAAAAATACATTCGGAATGGCAAAGCGCTGGTGCAGTTTCTTGCTTCTGAGGATGACCATGTACGATAGGGTGGTTACATGATATGTCAAGATGATCACGCCTTGATCGTCCGCAATCAGTGAGTCGACAAGCCGGTCTCGGTACTGGTTGGCACCCCCTCCCAGATCATGATCCAGAATTAAACTTAACCCATTGTTCTTATGCTGCTGTAACAGATTCACCAGTTCGTCCGGTTGTTGAAACACCGATTTTGGCCTTCCTGACAGGTATCGCTTGATTTTCTCAAACAACGAGATGAATTTGCCGGAATGGATTAGTTGTATGCCGCGCAGGGCAAGTGTGCTGATCTGGCGTAGCACGAGCTGCCTGTCATTTTTTGTCGTGCCTTCGGTAAAACGGATGATTCTGGAAGACGGAACGCATAATTCGATCGTGTTACCGTTTTCCAGCGTGCATTCAAGGTTGACCTGATGACATGGCGTCACCTGTGAAAGTGCACCAAACACCACATAACCCGAGTTCGATGCTCGGGGATGGGGATGCAATTTCTCCACATCTTCGCGTGACTTACCCCAATCCGCATAGATATATTCCGGGTCGTGACCGGTATCGGTTGTGATGCTGAAGCGTAATGTGACGATTTCTTGGCTGGCATGAAAAATCCAGCCAAAACCGAATAACACATTGCCTTTGATAACTAACGAATCGACTGACCAGAATAATTCAGACATTCGATTTATCCTGATTTTGGGGGAGTAGTTTCATTCTGGTCAATATCCGGAAGCCTCTGGAAGCCTGTATGGCATCCAGTTGACTCGTCGCATATAGTAGTTGTCTGGTTAAATGCTCGATCTCATCCAGGCGCTCGATCGCCAATTTTTCTGCGTAGGCTTTGGCATCTCCCATTGCTTGCAGTTGTGACAACAAGTGATCGTTTTCGGCCATTCTGGCAAACGCGAGCTCTTCGGCAAAAGCCTTGGCTGCTTTGGTTTGTTCCAGACGAGCCTGTAGCGATGGATTCGAGTACCCTGGCAAGTCGGCTTCGGGATGCCAAGTGGTATAGCGCCGGTTTGCGACACCACTGGCAAAAATACTGAGATTTGATTCCCGTCGCAAAAATTCACACAGATCGTTTTCAGTGGGAGTCAATCCCAGATCTTTCATGATTGCCAGAAGAAAACCGCCGCGGGTCGCGTGTGCCGGATTTTCAGGGGTGGAAAACGCTGAAACACTACCCAGTAAGGAAATAATGGCGCGAAACAACAAGTAATCAACGGGTACACCAGCTAAAACACTCCATTCACGATCGACAAAGATGGGCTGTCCCTGCTCGGTTACCACGATGTTGGCGGGAATGGCATCGAGAAAATCACCGGGTAACATGGAAGCCGGAGATGAGGTATCGAATGCATGACCTTCAGCCTTTGCGATGTCTGAAATCATATTCAGATAACGGGAGAAATAGTCTCGAACCGTATCGATACGCCAGCCGGGTTGTGTGATGATGTCGAGAAATTCGCGATAGAGTGTGCGACCCCGGATATAGGGGCTCTCTGCCGACAGGGTGTAGCTGAATTCATGATCAGAGCAAGGCCTGCAATCGCTCGCTGCAATGGCATGGCGTTTAACTCGAATCTGGTTATCGTTGTGGCGCACAAACACGGTTTCCTTGCAGAATGGCGGCGAACGATCAGTACTGAAATAATGCCCCAGCACCCTGGATTCAAGGTCGACTGACGGGTCGTTGGAAGCAACGATCAGGAATGAGTTGGTTAGGTCGCGGAGTAATCCGTTCTGATGCAGAACTGGCCAGACGCGTTCCTGTGAAAAGTTCGTCGAGGTGGGCAATTGCGCATCTTTGGTGACGGTTTGGCATATCAGTTCTGCGGCATCGAAATCTGTTTGATGCAATCCTTCTTCAGTCAGAATACAGACGGGAAGCTTGTAATCGGGAAAAGGCAGCAGAAACCGGGTGTGGTCAAAGCCAGCACGCTGTATCAGATGCTGCAAATACCGGCGCCCAAAAGTTTGTGGTTCACCCTGGCGATAACGTCCTTCTAGGCCATACATGGCCTGTCCCAGGTGGTCCTCGGGAGCGCCAGCAAAATACTTCAGTCCCAGTTGATTTTCTATGGCAATGATGAGTTTGCCATGAGGTTTCAGCAAAGCATGAATTTTCCGAAGCATATCCCATGCAGGGTCCTGATGTGCGCTGAACATGCCGGCATATTCGAGTACACCGATGAGCGTAATCACATCGAAGCGCTGATCGATATGGAAATGTTCGAATCGGTCGGCAACGACAGTGACATTGGGTAAATCCATTGTTCTCGATCGTGCGATGCCCGCGCGACGCAGGCTGCCCTCAAGCGCCAGTACCTGGGCACCACTTTCACCCAGAAAACGGGTGATGGCACCGCAGCCTGCGCCGATCTCGAGAATGCTGCCCTGAAGATCGGCACTGAAAGGCCGCAGGAGATTGCTCCGCTGACTTGAAAGATGATAGATGGCGGGCCAATCCGTGCAGTGAGCGCGTAACTCGCTGGATAATACGCTGCGATCCTGCGCGTTCTGGATGATTTCGGCAATACGTTGTTCGATTTCATCGCCATCGCTGTAGGCAATGCTTTCATAGGCCGTGCGTAGCCAGATACCCGTTGCATCATTCAGCCTATAACCTTGACAGGCAAACCGTGTCTTCATGGTGCTGCTTCCTCGGCAGTCATCTCCAGATCAAGATTGCATACACCGAAGAATGTCGTGACCGGTAGTAAATGAAGGTGAATGGCGTCATAGCGACGATCGTGTGGAATGATCTCTGCACTGCATTGGGTTGCTACTCCGAGCGATATGAAATAGTCGCCTGGTGCAAGATGGCAACTGAATACGGCGTGGGCAATCACGGTAGTGTCTTTCTTGCCGGAGGTTTTAAATCGATCCACCTGCAAGGTTTGCGAGTTTGCACCATATACGGTTATCCCTTCTTTCGTTTTGATGGTGATGCCCAGAATCGGATGAGTCAGATCGGTATGAAACCGTATGGCAATATCCAGCGAGATCGTTTGTCCCGAAGTAATGGTCGACGGATAGGGTAAGTCGTCGGCGCAGAGACGAAAGTCGAGAATCGATGCCATCCCGTCTCCCCATCGGTATTCATGCGGGTTATAGCCTTTGCGGGTGGCAAATAGGTCATGGATGTGACTCAGTACAGAATCCTCGGCTGGCGCTGGCTGTTGAATGGACGATGGCGACGATGGCGTGGCGGGTAATGGTGTTTTCCGTTCCTTGCCAAACAGGAGATCCATGTAACGATTGACGACATGACGGGGTTCTCCGGATACCAGCACCGAGCCTTCGTGCAGCAGCATGGCATGTGAACAATGGGTCACGATTTGCTCGCTGGAATGGGTTACCAGCAGGATACTGGTGCCGTTGCGCTTGAGTTGTTTGAGACATTCAAAACATCGAGCCTGAAATTTTGCATCACCCACAGCCAAAGCTTCATCAACTATCAGAATGTCCGGCATGATCTGGGCCTGTACGGCAAAAGCCAATCGGACTAGCATGCCGCTTGAATAGGTTTTGACCGGCTGGTCGATAAAATCACCGATATCCGCAAAGGTTACAATATCGTCGAAACGCTGCTCGATTTCCGTCTTGCTCAGGCCCAGGATTGCGGCATTCAGATATACATTTTCCCGGCCGGTGAACTCCGGATTGAAACCCGAGCCCAATTCGAGCAGTGCCGTGATACGACCATGCGTCTGGATGTGACCGTTGGAAGGATTGAGTGTGCCACTGATCATTTGCAGTAAGGTAGATTTGCCGCTGCCATTCTGACCGATGATGCCAACGGTCTCGCCCTTTTTGATTTCAAAGGAAATATTCTTGAGCACCCAGTATTCGTGAAAATACTTTTTCTTGTGCCACCCCAGCAAATGCTGCAAGGGAGGAATGATCAACTGTTTGAGTACATCTCCTGGTCGATCATAGATGGGATAGTATTTGCCCAGATTTTCCACCTTGATGGCGATATCAGAGGACATTGGCAAACCCCTTGCGCGTTTTCTGAAACCAGGCGAAACCCAGCCAGGCGAAGCCAGCCGCAATCAGTAAATGCAGAACCCATGTTTTCCAGTCGAATGTCTTGCCCCAGATCATGACATCCCGTGCCTGCTCGATCACGAAAGTCAGCGGATTGATTTGCAGGAGTAGGTGATACTCCGTCGGCAGGGCAGTCATCGGGTAGAAGATGGGTGTCAGAAACAGCAGTGCAGTGGTGATGACTCCGGTGATTTGCGTGACATCACGCAGATAGACACCCAGCGATGCCAGAAACCAGCTCAATCCCAGTGTCAGCAACAGCAATGGCGCCAATACCAGCGGCAGCATGATCAGTGATCCGTGAGGGATACCAAAGAAGGTTAGATAAAAAATGAACCAGACCAGCAAGCTGATGGCAAAGTGAAACGTGGCCGAGCCAATCGCCACGAGAGACAGGACTTCCAGTGGAAATACGACTTTCTTGACGTAATTGACGTTGCCGAGAATCAGGCTCGGGGAGCGATTGATGCATTCGGCAAACAGGTTATAGATCATCAGTCCGGCAAACAGCACCAGGGCGAATTCGGTTTTGGAGTCGCTACCTTCGGCCCAGCGTGCCTTGAAAACGATACTGAACACGAAAGTGTAAACCGTCAGCATCAGTACCGGATTGAAAAAAGACCATAGCAATCCCAGCATGGAACCACGGTAACGACCGATTACTTCACGCTTGATCAGGTGATAGATCAGGTTCTGGTAAGTTTTGAGCGTGTTCAGGAGTGTCAGTGGGGAAACGGATTGTGCTGCATGTGGGTTCAATTTTTTATTCCAAACGGGAGAAGGGTTGCGGTTATCCGTGAATTGTTTGTGTTCTTATGGTGACTGTATGCCATCGGAACAGGATGGCAAAAGCTCGGTAGTGCAGACATCGGGTGAGAAAATGATGGCCATGTTCACGGTAATTGCGCCTATTTTATAAAAAGAAACACCCTGTGTGTGATTTTTTATGTCAGAAGTTGATGAAACCTTCACAGATACACGTGCAGGATCAACGTTCGACCAGGGTCAATTCAACCGTATGCAAGGTATCGTTTCGCCGGTATTGCAACTGCACTTTTTCACCGGCAGGCAATGTTCGCAATATGTCAGCATAGGCTGACAGATCGGCAATGGTTTGGCCGGCAAGGGTCAGCACAATATCGCCAGCCTGCAACTGTGCCTGTTGGGCGGGAGATGCCGGAACGATGCTGTCCACACGCACACCCGGACCCTGGTACGAAAAATCCGGAACCGTGCCGATGCTGACCTTGCGCTTGCCGGATTGCCGGGTTTCTGTGGTGGCAGATGGGTTCGCTATCGTCACGGTGAGCGGTTCAATGCGATTGGCCAGATATTCGCTGGCTTCCTTGAGAATGGAGGCCACCTTGACCAGTCCGGCGGTGTCGATTTTATCCACGGTATCGCCAGGAGCGTGATAATCCTCGTGTGCGCTGGCGAAAAATTGCACTGCGGGGACACCCGCCTGAATGAAAGCGGCCTGATCACTGGAGCCAAAATCGTCGGGTACGGCCTTGACAGGAATCCCGGTGACAAAACCCGCTCCCCGGAATACATGCACCAATTCTCGTGCACTGTGGGTGCCGAACACCGTCACCGGATTATTTTCCAGCCGTCCGACAGTATCCAGATTCAGCATCGCCATGATTTTTTCACTGGGGTATGTTTTGCTGGTGCGCACATAATGCCTGGAACCCAGCAGATTGGCTTCTTCACCGGTAAAAGCGATAAAAATGACGGTGCGTTCCGGCTGCCATTTGGGCACGATCTGGCGTGCCAGCTCCAGCATGACGGCGATGCCACTAGCGTTGTCGTCCGCGCCGTGGTGGATCTTGCCTTGATGTGCAGCACGTACATCTGGCCAGCCAGTACCCAGATGATCGTAATGTGCGCCGATCACCAGACTTTGTCCGGTAAGCTGTGGATTGGTCCCCGGCAGGATACCGACGACATTGCGCAACGTGATATTACCTTTGGGCAGTCCGACGTCCTGCTGCCAGGTCTGGAAATAGCTGCTGTCGTCACCACCGGGCAGCAGGCCGATCTGCTGAAACTGCTTGGCGATATACGTGCTTGCTTCATCCAGCTCCGGTGTGCCGAGTTCGCGCCCCTTGTATGATTCGTGTGACAGGTGGGTAATATCCGCCAACATGCGGCTTTCGGAAAAAACCGGCGGCAGTTCCGCCAGTGCGCGGCGCGGTTTGGTGGTGGCGGCGGCGTGAGCAGCATGCAGTGTGTAACCGTCTTTTTGCCGCACCGCTTGCGATAGTGGCGATTGCAGAATCGGCCACTGGCCTTTGTCGATGTTGGTCAACTCGTTACCCTTGAACACCAGGTAACTGTATTTACGGTAATGCGGCAGTTTGCTGGCCAGTTCGGCGATGGCCTTGGGATGATCAGCGGCCACCCACAACAGTGTTTTACTCGGATCGGCCGATTGCCGGGTAGTTAACACCACGGCATGATCGGCTTGCGGATAGTATTTATTCTCCAGTTGCAATTGCTGGTGCTGAACGGTAACGCCACGATCTGTCAAGGCTTGCGGCACGGCTCCGGCAAAACGGTTTTGCCAACCCAGAATCCAGACGGTGCGATCTTCCGGTAACGTTTTCAGTTGATCGTCGGTGACGATTTCCAGCGGGCTTGATTGGGTTTTCTGCCAGTTCGCCGCCAGTGCGCGGTACGCTTCCAGGACAGCTTGGGATTCCCGTGCCGGCAGGATCAGCAGTGGTTTTTCCGCGCCGAAACCTTGTGACAGTGCCGAAGGAATCTCGCGGCTATCCAGGCGGCGGAACACATCGAAGTGCGGATCGAGGTCGATGCGCACCGGACGTTTGGTGAATGTCAGCTCGAAGGTTTGCTTGGACTGCTCGACGACGATATGTGATTCTGTTGCCCTATCGTCACCTTCCAGCGTGATGGCAACGGGCACGTGTAAACGGTATGGCTCACCCGGCTGGGTCTGCTCGACTGTAAGTGTAAGTTTGTAACCTTGATCGTGCGGCTCTGTTTCTGCGCTGTGCAGTACCAGATCGGGCGCACCGGTGCGCTGTACCCACTGTTCGAAGTGCTGCGTCAGATCCTTGCCGGTGTTGGTGTTGAACGTGGCAAGCAGGTCGGCGAACGTTGCTTGCTGGAATTTGAATTGCTGATAAAAGCGGCGTAGTGTTTTGGTGAATGCGTCATCGCCAAATTCCTGTCGCAGCATGTGGAAGAACATCATGGTCTTGCCGTAACCGACGGCTTCCGAACTGGCGCTGTGGCGCGACACGAAGCGAATAATCGGAAAATCCTTTTCCTTGTTGACGAAATCGGCGTATTTCTGCAGTACATCGCGACGGTATTCCTCACCCTTGCCGCGTTGCTCATTGACCAAATGATCGGCCAGATAGGCAGTCAAGCCTTCCGCCCAGTTACCTTTGACGTAATCGACAAACACGCCGTTGCCCCAGTAGTTATGCAATATTTCGTGCGGGTACGACGAATGCAGAATGAATGGCAAGCGAATCACTTTTGAGCCGAGTAGCGTAAACGATGGCATGCCATAACCGCTTTCCCAGAAATTTTCGACCAGTGCAAACTTGCTGTACGGGTAGGGGCCGATCAGCTTGTTGTACAGGGCGATGTACTGTGCCGTGGCATCCAGATATTTTTGTGCCAGTGCCTGATCGGGGTTGCGCAGATACACCAGCGCGTTGACTGCGCCGGTGGATTGCGTGTAACGCTGATAGCGTCCGGCGATCAGATAGATGTCGTCCTGCGGCTGCTTTTCCTCCCAGACGATGTGCCGGGATTGACCAGCATCATGCTCACGCAGTAACGATCCCTGACTCACCGCATCCCAGCCGGATGGAAGCTGAACTTCGAGCTGAAATGACACCAGTGCTTCAGCAAACTGGGGATACCACGCGCTGGCGCTGGCCAGAAATACACCTTCCGACGCAATGACCCCCGGTGTCGAGCCGAAACTGCGTGCATATTCCTGTCCAGGTCCTTTGACTTCATGGCGGATCCGACCGCCATAGTGCAGCGTGAATGTATCCTGACCCGGCGGCACCGTTACCGTGTAATGTCGGATCGAAATCGGTCGGGATTGCAGTGCACCCTCGCTGGCATCGGCTGCGAGGGTGGCATCTTGCACACTGCTGATCGCCAATCCGGCGTGCAAATAAAATTCAAGTTGCACGGGGTTTTTGGCATTGCGCATGTGCTCCGGGATTTGAATCCGATCGGAAACGCGAATTTCGGAAGTATCCGGCGATAACTGGATTTCCATGTGGTGATGGAGAGTTGTGTTGCTTGCTGCAGCCACCACGCTATTCAACAGGAAAATGATAAAAATTAAGCAGGCGGCGACGATTTTTAATGATTTTTGCATGTTGTTAGAAGAGCTTAACGAATTCTGACGATTACCGGGGATTTCACACGATTTGCGTTACGGTGTGATTTTGCTCACTGCATGGTGAGCATCATATCAAACATCATGTGTCCTTGAGGCGAACTGCATAACTCAAGCCACGAGCAGGATACCTGGTATTTCACTTAACGAATCATTACATGAGCCGAATGACATGGGAAACGATAATAATCAGGATTCTAAAAATAGTCTGATTTCGATACTGTTATTGATCATGCTCGCTACCGGTACGCTGATCGATCCGTTAACCAGCTCAAGGCCATCCGATCCATTCACCAGGAAATTACCGTTATTGGATGAACAAAAGATCGACGCCCGGCTTTGGCAAGACCCGATTGCGGTCACTGAACAGTTCCACAATAACAAAAAAAAAGCTGAGCAGAATAATCATCGTGAATATCTTCCGATTGAAAAGTTTACTGATCGCATTAAACAGGAGATTGATGATAAAACTAACCTAAAAGTAATTGCGGTAAGTGTGTTTGGCAGTTCTTATTCTGAACCGGTTGAGTATCGACTGCGCTATCGCAATGCGGTTGTGTCTGCACTGGGTTCTAGTAAGTATATACCCCAGGATAATGAGCACATAAATTACTTTAATCTTGAGGCAATGCTACCTTTCAATGACAGTTATTTATGTTTCAGAGTCACCATACCTTATGAGTGGTATGTGGATAATCCGCGATCAGAAAAAGTACTGGTTATTTGGTTGAATGAAGACAAGATTCCTGAGGGGAAATATCGAGATTTTATAAATTTTCTGTATCAAAAATTGAAACAAAACCAGTCAGAAGATAAAAGATTCAGTTTCTCATTGATTGGACCCACTAATACGTCTTTGTTAGTGGAGTTAATGAATGATAAACCGATCGAAGAAAAGTCCCATTCATTCAGAATTTTTTCACCAGGTGCAACGATTTCAAATGATGTCTTGTTAGGAAAAATTAAAAATAACATCAAACAAACTTGTTCAGATAAAACAAATATAGATGAAAAGACTCAATGTGTTTTGGATGAACATTCGATTGTACGTACGATCGGACAAGACAAAAATCTAGCAAAAGCACTTCTTTGGGAATTGGAACAACGGGATGTTAATCGTAAGATTCCAATATTCAAGAAAGGCTGTAAAGATCAGTTGGTACTTATTAGTGAGCAGGATTCGCTGTATGCCAGAAGCTTGGTTGATCATTTTTCCTCTATCTTAGGAGAACAATGTGAAGGAAGAAAAGAACGAGTCAACAATTTTACTTATTTGCGGGGTTTGGACGGAAAGCTGCCCGAATTCGATGAATCGAATAAGAGATCGCAAAGTGAAAAAAATACCCAAGAACAAAAAAATCTGTTGGCGCAGTTGGACGATACATCGCCCGAGCATGCCGAAGGTCGCAATCAATTCGATTATTTAAGGAGATTGGTCGACAAAATCGAACAGTTGGGCTCTGCTGGTGGGGATAGGGATCAGATCAAGGCAATCGGAATCATCGGGACCGATGTGTATGACAAGCTTTTAATTCTGCACGCGTTGAAAGATAGCTTTAAGCATAAGATTTTCTTTACGACGGATCTGGATGCCCGTTTTTTGCATAAGGATCAATCTACATGGACACGCAATCTGGTAGTTGCCAGCAATTTTGATTTTTCACTGCATCCAAAATTGCAAGGCACGGTGATGCCTTTCAGGGATAGCTATCAGACTTCGACATATCTGGCTACATTGCTGGCCATTAATTCTCAGATGTTAAAAGAAGCTGTACCAACGCCAGGAATAAAACCAACGAATGATAAAAACCAAAAAGAGCAAAGTGATCAAGAAGAATTAAATCGGTTATTGGCGCCTCAAATTTTTGAAATTGGAAGAACACAAGCTGTTCATCTTGCATCACCTACCAATAAGTTTCTTGATAAATGGATAAATAGCGATACTCTAAAATTTACTGAGCTTAGTGAAATCTTCGAGTTTGGAAGAACACAAGTTATTTATTTTGCATCGCTTATCAATAGAATTCTCGATGGATGGAGTGAAATCAGTAACAGCGATTGTTCAGCGAAAAATCTCACGGAATGCAAAACGATTGAACCGGATCGTACCAAACAGATTGACTGGGAAGTTATCTGCGTTACTTTAATATTGCTCCTTTTCGTGGCCTGTATTTCCTGGGGTTTATTTCACAAAAAAAATATCAAGCCTGTTCATGCTGTAGTTACATTACTATTTACTTTTCTTTTATTGTTTCTCATTTCTTTAGACAATTACCCGGCCCATACTAACGGAGAACCATTTTTGTTGCTGGAAGGAGTCAGTGTCTGGCCCAATCTGGTTATCAGATTTGCGGGAATTATAATGATGATTCTTCTCTTTATATATCTTTTCTATCCTCGTAGGGAACGAGAGATCGAGGTCATCGAAAAAGATTTCGGGTTTTGTAAAACAACTGGTTTACGAAGCTGGCAGAAAGCTGTTTGGAAAGGCCCATATCTAAATTTTACTGGTGCAAAAAGTACCCATACTATTGGTTTGTGGCTTGAGTACAAGAAAATTATTCAATACAAAGAATCAAAAGGATATCTTTGGATTCTCTTGACAAGCACCATTTCTCTGGGATTGACCTTATATGTTTTTTGGGGATTGGGTTATTTAAATTTTCCGGCACGCGGTGTTATCACATTATATGGGCACTATATTCTTGTAACGCTTCAGTTTTTCATATTATGGATGTTGGTTTTTTGGGTTGCCTATGAAGCAATCGCCTGCAAGCAGTTTATTGAAGGAATCGAAATGGATCAAACCTCCTCAAGCAAAACGGTGTGGTTACCGGAAATACTCAGACAGCAAAAACTAAAGACGGGACTTTCGCTGGACAAGCTAAATCCCTATCTTCATTTTGTACTGATTACCAAGCTGGTGAAGAGTATCAATAGCATCATTTACCTGCCATTTGTTTTGATGTTGATCATAGCAGTTGGCCGCAGTGATATGTTTGACAACCTCGGATTCTCACCAGCTTTGATCGTTGTATACCTCTTGGCTTCTGCCTATCTCATTACCATTTTGTATTTACTGAGAAGAAGCGCTGAGAAGCAGTGTGGAACGGTATTGCAATATTATGAAGACTATCGGATGCGCTTAGGGGCAATTACATCCAGTAAATTAAGCAAAGTAGATAATTTGCTTACAGAGATTCGTAGTGTTAAGCAAAGCACTTTTGTGCCAGTCCTGCAACGGCCAGCGCTGCTTGCATTGCTTTTGCCCGGCGGCGGTATCGGCTTAACAAGTATTATTGAATACTTGTACAATTGAGATCGAATCTTGTAAAACGCAAGATAGTTGAATTATTTATAAAGGCTTTGATATTAAATGAAAATATTTGCTGGTAAATCGGATTCTTTGCAATCCGTGATCAAGTTCTCCCCAATTTTATTTTTCTTGGCAGCGTTGAATGCCAATGCAGCTGGTTTCATCACCGATGAACAGCAACTTTCCGTCAAGGAGAAACGCGCTGGGGAGGCATATTACCGGGCCGATTCGAAGTGGATGATTTACCAGGCGGAAGTGGCGGATGACAATCCGTTTTATCAGATTTTCCTGAAGAATATCGATAGCGGTGCGGTAACGCAGGTATCACCGGGTACCGGCAAAACGACATGCGCATGGGTACATCCGTCGCAGGAAAAAGTGCTGTTTTCTTCGACCCATGATGACAAGGAAGCCAAAGTCAAAATGGCGGCTGAGATCGAACGCCGCAATGCGGGTGAACAGAAGTCGTACGCTTGGGATTACGATGAATACTACGATATTTACGAAACCGACTTCAGTGGCGGTCATATCAGGAATTTGACTCATACCCTAGGATATGATGCCGAAGCATCATGGTCGCCGGATGGCAAACTGATCGCGTTTGCATCCAATCGACGCGCCTACAATGGCGAGTTAACCGAGGAAGAAGCAGTTCTGTTCAAAGCCAATCCGGCTTCGATGATCGATATTTACATCATGGATGCCGACGGTGCCAATGTCAAAAGGCTGACGCAAACTCCTAGCTACGACGGCGGTCCGTTTTTCAGTCCGGATGGCAAGCGCATCGTATGGCGGCGTTTTTCGGAGAGCGGTCGCGAAGCCGAGATTTTTACCATGAATATCGATGGAACTGATCAAAAACAGATCACCCGTCTGAATGTGATGTCCTGGGCGCCTTTCTACCACCCTTCCGGCAAATACATCATCTTCGCCACGAATGTGCACGGCCATCGTAATTTTGAACTGTACATCGTCGATGTCGACGGCCAGAAAGAACCGGTGCGCGTGACCGACAAGGAGGGTTTTGATGGCTTGCCGGTCTTCACGCCAGATGGTAATTACATCACCTGGACCAGCGACCGTACGCCCGGCAAAAAAGGGCTTCTGTTCCATGGTAAATGGAATCACCAGAAAGCACTGGAAAGCCTTGCGCTGCAATGATTACCTTGAAATGAGGAGTGTTTTCGTTACAGACAGAATGAACTGGCAAGGAGTGGTGCACACAAGAAATCATGAGGTTAGGGGGTACTGTTATTCCATTTGACCATGAGGGGATAGTTGTGGCAGTATTCAGCCCGTAAGCGAGTAAAGACAAGATGCAGGCGATACGTTTTCTTTTAAATTACATTGATCTATATCTTTTTTACGAGCTTGCTTTTTAGTTGGCAATTCAATTCTGCGGTTGTTTATCGGTCTTCGGGACTGGTCGGCAATCGGTCAAACTTTGTGCCGGACTGTTGATCGCACGCTTTTCCTTCCCATCATCAGATCAGTTTGATCGTTGAGAGGGAAAGATCACAAATGCATTCAAAACATTCTTTTGTCTCGATGTAAAAAGAAATTCTTTTCTTTTATTTATTTCGTTGCGGTCCGGCTCACTATTCTGTGAGGTTATCAGTATGTTCATCAATTCAATAAAATATTCCAATCATTTTTTTAAGACCAGTAAGCCGAACTTGAGGAGATCCACGCTCTCACGCGTGTGCATGACACTCATGCTGGTCGTTTTGCCTGCCGCATCCCAAGCTGCTGTTCCAGCCGGGTTTCAGGAAACCATCGTGGCGAGAAATCTGGCCAAGCCAACGCGCATGGCTATCGCCCCGGATGGTCGTATTTTTGTTGCGGAACAAGCAGGGAAGATTCGAGTCGTCGATCGCGGCCATTTACTGACGCAGCCCTTTCTCAATATTACAACCAAAGTGGATAGCCGTGCTGAACGTGGTTTGCTGGGTATAGCCTTTGATCCCAATTTTCATACCAATCAATGGATTTATGTCTATTACACCAGCAAGAAACCGGTGCCGCATAATCGTGTGAGCCGATTTACGGCTAATGGCGATATCGTGATGCAGGGTAGCGAGAAAGTCTTGCTGGAAATGCAGCCGCTGAGCGGTGCTTTGAATCATAACGGCGGTGCGCTTCACTTCGGTGATGACGGTAAACTCTATATTGCCGTGGGCGATAACGCTGGTCGTGGTAATGCGCAGTCCCTGAACACTGTGAAAGGCAAGATGCTGCGCATCAACAAGGATGGCAGTATTCCTGCGGATAATCCGCATTATCACAACACGCAAGGTATCAATCGTGCGATCTGGGCCACCGGATTACGCAATCCTTTCAGCTTCGCTATACAACCCAATAGCAACCGCATGTACATCAATGATGTCGGACAGGATGCCTGGGAAGAAGTCAATCAAGGCATCAAGGGTGCCAACTATGGTTGGCCTGCAGTCGAAGGTAAAGGCTCGAATCCCAAGTACCGCAATCCGATCATTGCCTATTCCCACAGTACCGGAGCAGTCCAGGGTTGTGCCATCGTTGGTAGTGCTTTCTATAATCCCGTGACGCAGCAGTTTCCACCCAATTATGTCGGAGATTATTTTTACGGGGATTTCTGCTCGGGATGGATACGGCGCTATGATAAAAATACACGCACTTCACAAAGTTTTGCAACCGGCATCGATACGCTCGTGGACATTCAAATTGCGCCGGACGGCACATTGTATTATCTGAAACTGACAGGTGGATTGTTGAAAGCGATCCGGTGGGGAGGGTAATAGCCAGTCTGATCCGGATAATCTCTGATCCGGATCGTACTGCAGAACCGGTGTTTTCTGGTTGTTGCTTTTTCGTACCGGGTGAATGAAGGAATGTTTCGGTCTCGATGTGAGTTTTCGCACATGAGGTTTTTTCTGGTCATTCTAAAATGTGATCTGAAGCTGCCATAACAAGTCAATCAGCTTCCTGCCCGAGTACGTGATCCGGATGCTTGATGGGTCAAGGAAAGCGGTGGTTTTATAACCGTGTGCTGATAGAGTGCACATGATCGCGCCTCGCCATCCGGAGTACCGAAATGACCGAACAACCCAAAATCGGAAATTCGCCTGCTGTTACCATGCAGGCATCCGATGAGCTTTATCAGTGGCTGGAGGCTGAACACATCAGCTTCGGATTCACAACCTATCAGGCCAACCGGTTATTTCTGGTTGGCCGCAACGACAACGGTCGACTGGCCGTCAACGAACGCTTGTTCGACAAGCCCATGGGGCTGTATGCCCATGATAGTCAGTTATACCTGTCCACACGCTATCAAATATGGCAACTCGAGGACCGATTGAGTCCCGGTGAACGCTATCAGGAGTGTGACCGGCTGTATGTTCCCAGCCAGTCTCATACTACCGGCGACATGAATGCTCATGATCTGGCCGTGTCGGATTCGCAGGAAATCTTTTTCATCAATACCGACTTCAGTTGTTTGGGGCGGTTGCAGGCTGGATACAGTTTTGCTCCCGTCTGGTCGCCACCGTTTATCTCCAGGCTGGTGCCCGAGGACCGCTGTCATCTGAATGGTCTCGCGATGCAGGATGGGCAGCCAACTTACGTTACGGCCTGTAGTACATCCGATGTGGTTTGTGGCTGGCGTGATCAGCGCACGGATGGCGGTGTCGTGATGCATATTCCGACCAATGCAATCGTGGCGTCGGGACTGTCGATGCCGCATTCGCCGCGCTGGTATCAGGGCAAGCTATGGATACTGAATTCCGGTACCGGAGAATTTGGCTACATCGATGGAAACCGCTTCAGACCAGTGATCTTCTGCCCCGGATTCGTGCGCGGATTAGCCTTCTGGAAACATTATGCGCTGGTTGGTCTGTCCAAACTGCGCTCCAAGGTGTTTACCGGGTTGACGCTGGAGCAGAAATTGATCGATGGCAACATGACATCGCAATGTGGTCTGGCCATCATCGATCTCAATAGCGGAAAACTGCTGCATGTCCTGCATATCGATGGTGTGGTCGAGGAGTTGTTCGATGTCGTAGTGATACCCGGCGTCATTCGGCCCAAGGCCTTGGGTTTCCAGGATGACGAGATTGATCGTTTGATTTCCTTTCCCGGCTCGAATGGGCTGTTAATCACCAAACCCACCGTCAGTCGTCCTGGTTTGAGCCAGCCGGTACAGAAACCGGGCGTGCCTCGGACTTCCAAAAAGGAAGAGCCTGAACTGCCAGACGTGAAGTACCAGAAAGTACTCAACCTGACTCCGGAAAACCTGCTTGCCTATGAACACATGAGCCAGCCAAGCTTGCGTGGTCGCTGGCCGACTCACCCCCAGCGAGGGGATTTGTTGGGTATGTCCGCGTCCGTCGATGGCAAGATGATTGGATTCGTCGTGGCAGAATCCTGGCAGGAAAACGGTCTGACTGCGAACGAAATTATTTCCTCTTACGTATCACCGGCATTTCGCCATCATCCGATTGAGCAGAAGCTGCATGGGCACCTGGAGCGGGTGCTGCGGGATCGGCAGAATCAAGTCTAAATTTATTAACCTGGAGAATAAATTATGTCTGAACCTATTTTTGAGTTTTCTGCTAGTAATCCATTTGGTTTGAATAACTTGTCGAGTTTGGCAGACATCGATCACGATGGCGATCTGGATGGCTTTGCCGGAAGTACCGCAGGCAACACGTTGTTCTATCGCAATACTGGAACAGCCGCGAATCCGGTTTTTGCGGCGCCACAGACCAATCCGTTTGGATTGGTAAATGCCGGGGAAAACATCGACCTTGCCGATATCGACAACGACGGCGATCTGGACGTGTTTGCGGGGGATTCTGGTAATACACGGTTTTTCAAAAACAATGGTACGGCGACCAATCCGGTTTTTGCGGCACCGGTGAACAATCCGTTCGGTCTGTCCAATGTCGGCATCGATGCCGACCCTATTTTTGTCGATATCGATGGCGATGGCGATTTGGATGCATTTGTCAGTGAGTATTATGGTGGCGTGAATTTCTTCAGAAACACCGGAACGGCTAGTAATCCGGTGTTTGCAGCTCCGGTTTCCGATGCATTTGGTTTAAGTTCCAACGGCAATCGACCGAGCCTCAGCTTTGTCGACATCGATAGTGACGGTGATCTGGATGCTTTTCTGGGTTGGAATACCTATTCGATGTATGAATCAATGGATTTTTACAGAAATATCGGTACCGCTCAGAGTCCGCTCTTTCATCAAGTCAAAGAACTACCCTTCGGATTGAGGGGTGTTGAAGGCAATGCGCAGTCGATTTTTGCAGATATTGATAATGATGGTGATCGGGACGCTTTTTTCAATCATGGCAGCGGCGTTGGCTTTTATAATAATGCCGGTGCCGGTTACACGCCTTCGTTTTTTTATGGTGGTACGTTTGGACTGGGTAATGTGGGCGGGGCACCTGATCCTTTTTTTGTGGATATCGATGGTGATGGGGATTTGGATGCTTTTGCAGGACAAAGTGTTTATCTTGGCTATGCTAATGATGCTGGCAAGACAATGTATTTTGAAAATACCGGAACGGCCAAAAATCCGGTTTTTGCTGCCGGAGTAACCAATCCGTTCGGATTGACCGATGTCGGTGATTTTGCCAGCACGGCATTTTTCGATATCGATGGAGACAAGGACATGGATGCCTTTGTCGGTGATGCCAGCGGTAATACCTTGTTTTTCAGAAATACTGGTACAAAAAGCAATCCTGTTTTTGCTGCACCGCAAATGAATCCT
Source organism: Nitrosomonas sp. (assembly GCA_017879645.1). GTDB lineage: Bacteria > Pseudomonadota > Gammaproteobacteria > Burkholderiales > Nitrosomonadaceae > Nitrosomonas. The sequence continues at coordinate 2,002 of JAAEXZ010000037.1, read as the reverse complement.
TTTGGTCTGAGAGATGTGGGCAATGACGCTACCCCAACCTTTGTCGACATCGATAAGGATGGCGATCTGGATGCCTTCGTGGGTAATTCAACGGGTGATATCTCATTTTTTCGAAATACTGGAACAATCACTAATCCAGTCTTTGCGGCTCCACAAACCAATCCATTCGGCTTGAGCGGTGGTAATCCCACCTTTGTCGACATCGACAAGGATGGTGATCAGGATGTGTTTACTGGAGCGGATGCAACAGCATTTTACCGTAATGATGGGACTGCAAATAATCCGCAGTTTGTTTATGGTAGTTCTTATCCTTTTAATCTACCGTCTCCTACTGCTCGTACAGATGTGACCAATCAGACTTTTGTCGATATCGATGGTGATGGCGATTGGGATACTTATACGACCTTTTTCTTTAGTTATAATTTCGATGCCTACGGTGGTTTCTTCATCAACAACAATGCCCCGAATATTTCCAATCTGAATGTTGCCGAGAAATACACCAAGGGCACGCCGCTGAATCTGCAGAACATCGTGGCGAGCGATCCGGATAGTACAACGATCACGGCGACGCTGAAACTGTCGAATGCGGCTGCGGGTAGCCTGAGCACGGATACCTCGGGAGCGGTGACCTCAACATACAACACCGCGAATGGCACCTGGAGTGCGAGTGGTGCCTTGGCTGATGTCAATACGCTACTCGCCAATGTGATTTTCATTCCGGCAGCCAATTTCACAGGTAATTTCTCCGTCAATGCGAGCATTACCGACGGTGTGGCTGATGCATTGACCGCAACGAAAAACTTCACTTCGGGTGCCGGATCGTTCCTGACGGCTACGGCTGTTAACAATGTACTGACCGGCACGGCGTCGAACAATGATACGGTGACGTATGCCAGTACCGCATCTGCGGTTACGGTCAACTTGAATCTGACTACGCAGCAGAATACCGGCGGTTCGGGACTGGATACGCTGAGCAAAGTGGAAAATCTGATCGGCAGCGCGTTCAATGACACTTTGACTGGCAACGATGCCAGTAATGTGCTGGTGGGCAATGCCGGCAATGACACGCTGGCGGGTTGGTCCGGTGCCGACACGATGCTCGGTGGAGTCGGCAACGACACCTATCTGGTCGAGAATGCCGGTGATGTCGTGTTCGAGAAAGCCAACGAAGGCACGGATACGGTTAGCAGCCGGTTGACTTACAACTTGACCGCCAATGTCGAAAATCTGATCCTGACCGGCACCACGGCAGTCAATGGCACCGGTAACGCGCTGAATAACACCATGGCCGGCAACACTGCTGCCAACCAGTTGAATGGCGGTGGTGGCAACGATACGCTGGATGGTGGCAAAGGTGCGAATCGCATGACCGGTGGAGCCGGGAACGACATCTTCAAATTCACGACAAACGGCCATGTCGACACGATTACTGACTACACCGTGGTCAACGATACGATCCAGCTCGATAATGCCGTGTTTGCAGCACTCGGTCCGGTTGGCACGCTGCCAGCCGCGCAATTCCGGGTGGGTACCAAGGCGCTGGATGCCAATGATCACATCATCTATAACAGCACGACCGGTGCGCTGCTGTACGATGCTGATGGCAATGGCGCAGCTGCGGAGCAGCAGATCGCAACGCTTACGGCTGGGTTGGCAATGACCAATGCGGAAGTGGTGGTGATTTGAACAGGAGGAGACAATATGAATAGAAACCAGGATGGATAAATAAAGTAGTAAGAGCTGGGTTGGTGGTGGGAGGATGAATTTCTCCCATCAGGGATTATTGAAGTGGTTCCAAAATGGATGTCATTCCAGGCCGTGTCAATGGTGCTTGCATGCGCTGCAAGGTGTTTTCTCCTATTCGAGTATTGTGTTTTCTGCAGCATGCGGCGACGGAAACCAGGTGAATCAAGGTGAAAGTGATCAAGAATCGATGGCGAGGGCAGACCGGGTTCCAGATGGTCAGGGCAAGTCGTTTGCTTCATGTAGTGAGTTGATTTAT
>JAAEXZ010000135.1 GCA_017879645.1 Nitrosomonas sp. | reverse complement strand
AATGCCGGTGCTGTCCTTTTTGGCCTGATTGGGCAGATTCAGTGTTCTTGCAATTTCTCGTACCTGGCGTTTGTACAGGTGTCCAACCGTAAACAGGGTGCGCGCCAGTTGTTGCTGATTCAGCCGGTATAAAAAATAACTCTGGTCTTTGGTGCCGTCCTCGCCCTTGAGCAATTGAAAGATGTCGCCGAATTGCCTGACCTGTGCATAGTGCCCGGTGGCGATCTTGTCGGCGCCCATTTGTGTGGCATGATCGAGAAATGCCTTGAACTTGATTTCGGCATTGCACAGTACATCGGGATTGGGGGTGCGTCCGGCCTGGTATTCGGCGAGGAAATGTGAAAATACGCGGTCCTTGTATTCAGCCGAGAAATTTACCACTTCGATCGGAATATCGAGGACATCGGCGACGGACACGGCATCGAGGAAATCCTGGCGCGATGAGCAATATTCATCGGTATCGTCATCTTCCCAGTTTTTCATGAACAAGCCCAGCACATCGTAACCTTGCTGTTTCAACAGATAGGCTGCCACCGATGAATCGACGCCGCCGGACAGACCTACGACAATGCGCTGTTTTTTGATCAGGTCATGCGTCATAGTGAGTCAGCACCTCGAGGGGATAGCGTTTTCCTGCTCGGTGATCCTGTATGCAACGCATGACTAAGGGACTGCGATGGCGATCGATGCGGCGCTCGATTTCCTGCAGATCGAACCACTCTGCACGTGCAATGCCATGATCCAGTGCGCGCTCGGGATCATGTCCGGTCACCCGGCCGACAAAGGCGAAGCGCAGATAAGTCATGTCCACGCGCTGCGAATGCCACTGATAAATCCCCAGCAGAAATTCCGGTACGAAGGTATACGCCGTTTCTTCCAGCGTCTCACGGATAGCGCCCTGCAGGATGGATTCGCCCGGATCGAGGTGACCGGCTGGCTGATTCAGAAACAGGCCGGTACCGGGCTCCGGTTCTTCCTCGACCAGCAAGTATTTTCCATGTTGTTCGATAACGGCCGCGACGGTGACATTGGGTTTCCAGATCATCATGTTAGGGTTCGGGGATTAAAGTGAAGGATCGTATTACCTTGTTTAAGGACAACCAGGTGGTGTCCCGTTTACAGGCTTATTATATCGCACTGGTTTTGCAAACCCGCTTGAAATTCGCCGGGCTGGCTTGAGTTGTGCACACTGCATGGCGACTTCTCTGCCGTGCTGATCCTTCCGGTCAGTTGAACGGGGTATCACAAAGCGTCATCCTGAGCGGTTAAATAGCATAAAATGCGCGGGTACTCATTTACTTCCATCACTCTGACTATACTGAACTCGGGCCCTTCACATGTTTCTCGTTGATTTTATTCTCCACATAGACAAACACTTGCAACAATTGTCCTCGGAATATGGTTTGTGGATTTACGGTATCCTGTTTCTGATCGTGTTCTGTGAAACCGGCCTGGTCGTTCTGCCATTGCTGCCCGGAGATTCGCTGTTATTCGCGGCAGGCTCGCTGGCATCGATGGAGAACTCGCAACTCAGCCCGCACGTCCTGTTTGTCGGATTGTGCATAGCCGGTATCGTGGGTGACAGCGTCAATTACTGGATCGGCAAGAAAGCCGGTCCCAAGGTTTTTGCATCCAGGGAATCACGTTTTTTTAAACGCGAATATCTCGACAAGACGCATGCATTTTACGTCAAGCACGGTGCCAAGACGATCATCATCGCCCGTTTCATTCCGATCATCCGTACTTTTGCTCCCTTCGTGGCCGGTATCGGTACCATGCCTTACCGTACTTTCATTACCTATAACATCGTGGGTGCCGTGCTCTGGGTTGGCTCATTCGTTTACGCCGGGTTTTATTTCGGGCAGTTGCCGGCGATACAGCAAAACTTCAAATTGATCATTCTGGCGATCATCATTCTGTCGATCACACCACCCGTCATCGAGTATCTCAAGCATCGCTACAGAAAATAACGCACTCATCGATTGATTCAATCGGAAGGAATAACCGTGGAAACTTCTCATAGCCGGGTACATGCCATTTTTGCGCAATGGACAACCTTTTCCTATCGCTATGCCTTATGGGTATTAATGGCGGCGTTAATGGTCGCAGTGGCCAGCGGATTTTACATCTCGCGCTATCTAGGCATGAATACCGATACGACGGATATGCTGTCGGAAGAATTGCCGTTTCGTGTCAACCTGAAACACTACAACAAAACGTTTCCGCAGGATATCGAGACACTGCTGATCGTGCTCAATGCGCCGACACCCGAGCAGGTGCGTCTGGCGGCGGAGCAGCTGGCAGAGCAGTTGCAGCACGATACTGCTCATTTTTCCGATGTTTACGCACCGCGAGTCGATGACTTTACCGCACGTAACGGATTAATGTACCAAAGCCTGCCCGAGCTGGAGCGCATTACCGATAGTCTGGCCGCTGCGCAGCCGCTGATCACGCGCATTACCCGCGACCCTTCACTGGCGGCATTTGCCGATGTGCTGACCGGAGCAGTGGACGAGCTGAACAAAGGACGCAACATTGAATTGCGGCCTGTGCTCGAGGGCGTCAATGCAACATTGGAAGCGCGGCTGAACAATACTCCCAGAGCGCTGTCATGGCAGACGATGTTCAGCGGCGAAGCGCAGAAAAGTACCTATCAGGAACTGATCGTCGTCAAACCCCAACTGGATTATTCGCAATTGTTTCCTGCCGAGGAGTCGATTGCAGCATTGCACGCAGCGGCGCACAGCGTGGGCATTACCGAGACCGGTCCGGTTCGATTGCGCATTACTGGTGAAGTGGCACTGGCCGAGGAGGAACTCAACAGTTCCCTGCGTGGGATGGAATATGCCGGCATCATCACCTTTATCCTGGTTGGGTGGGTGCTGTATTTTGCCATGCGCACGGCGGGGTTGATTTTTAACGTTCTGATCTGCCTGTTGATGGGATTGATTCTGACGGCTACGTTCGCAACGGCGGTTGTGGGGCATCTGAACCTGATCTCGATAGCTTTCGCCGTGCTGTACATCGGACTGGGTGCCGATTTTGCCATTCATTTTCTGTTGCGCTACCGTGAAGTGCTGGAAAATGGACAACCTGCCAGCACAGCGATACATGTTTCCGGTGGTGATGCCGGTGCTGCCCTGACAGCCTGCACGATTACCAACGCGATTGGTTTTTATGCTTTCATGCCTACCGATTACAGCGGTGTGGCCGAACTGGGGATCATTTCCGGCACTGGCATGATCATCAGTCTGCTGGTGACACTGACCATCGGTCCGGCATTGCTGCGCTACTGGCCTAAACGTCCGCCCAAGCAGGTTGCGGTCGGGAATTCCGTGGGCAAGGTACTGGAGTTTTCGCTGAAATGGCATAAGCTCACCTATGCACTGACACTGATGGCAACGGTTGCCGGCATCATGCTGCTGCCGCAGGTGCGTTTTGATTACAATTTGCTCAGCATGCAGGATCAGCAGGCGGAGACGGTCAAGACGTTTCGCGAACTGATTGCCGAACCGGATCTGTCGCCCTGGCATGTTGCCGTGCTGGCCGGTGACGCCGGTGAAACCGGGCAGTTGGCACAGCGTCTGCAAGAACTGCCGGAAGTGAGCAAAGTCGTCACCGTACTGGATTTCGTACCCAGCGAACAGGAAGATAAATTTTCCCTGATCAAGGAACTGGCACTGACCGTGGGACCCATTGCAGCACCACCTCAGGCCAGCCCCGAGAATGGCAATCAAGTGATGCAGCAATATCAATCCCTGGTTAACCTGATCGCAGCGCTCGACCGTTTCATGACAGCCCATCCTGAGCATTCCGTTTTATCCGTGATGCACAGTTTTCACGCATCGCTATCCTGTTTGCGCACCCAGCTCGATGGTGCAGATACCGAAACCAGGAGCAAATTGTTGCATGCGGTCGAGGAAGACTGGCTGGCGATGCTGCCGCTGGCCCTGCAAAGCCTGCGCAAAGCCACTCAGGCCGAGCCATTTGGTATGAGCGATTTGCCACAACCGTTGCGCGAACGCTGGTACAGTCAGGCCGGAGAATACCGGCTGGCCGTCTACCCGGCAGAAGATCTGAATGATAACGATGCCCTGCGGCGCTTTGTGCGTTCCGTGCAGCAAGTGGCGCCGCAGGCGATCGGTGTGCCGGTCATCAGCCTGGAAGCTGGAGAGGCCGTGGTGCAAGCTTTCATTCATGCGTTTTCACTGGCGCTGATCGGTGTGGTGGTCATCCTGCTGGTGTTGCTGCGCAGCATCCGTTACACCCTGCTGGTGTTGTTGCCACTGCTGCTCTCCAGTCTGTTTACGGCTGCCCTGACGGTTGTACTCGATGTGCCGTTCAACTTTGCCAATATCATTGCGCTGCCGCTGCTGCTTGGGCTGGGTATCGATAGCAGCCTGCACATGGTGTATCGCAGCCTGAACAACGAAATGGTGAGCGAAGTCCTGATTCATACCAGCACGGCTCGTGCCATTTTCTATAGCGCATTGACCGCTCTGGTCGATTTTGCCAGCCTGATGCTGTCATCGCACCAGGGTACGGCCAGCATGGGAGTGTTGTTGACCGTGGGACTGGCGTTGACACTGATCTGTACACTGGTCATCCTGCCAGTGCTGTTGCGCAGTCCCGTTACCCAGGCGACCCGGTAAGGGGTGTGTGGGTGTGTTTTTACGGTATTGCCGTCACCCGGATTCGGGAAGCAGCCATATCAGTATGATTACAAGCC
>JAAEXZ010000134.1 GCA_017879645.1 Nitrosomonas sp. | reverse complement strand
CACCTTGACAGTGGAGGATTGACTAAGTAGTCTAGGGCGGTTGGATGAGAAGTAAGGACGAAAGCAGGGACAAATAATAAGAGAGTATAAGTATAAGAGAGAAAGCAATGGAAAACCAAAGGAGAGAGAGATGAATGCCAAGAAGTGGCTGAGGATAGCGGGGATGATGTTGGGAGGGTTGTTGATAGGGACGGCCCAAGCGGACATACCGACTGTTCCGAATGAATTATTTGAAGCACTGAAGTTGGACCGTACGAAGGTAACGCCGAAGGAACTGCATGAAGCGTTGGTAAAACGTTACAAGGATCCTGCGCAAGGAGCGGGGAGAGGGACGTTGGCGCAATACTGGGAACCGATACCGTACGGGATATATTTAGATCCTGCGACGTTCTACAAATCGCCGACCACGAACAAGGAGATAGCGAGCCGTAAGGAATGCGTGGAATGTCACACGGACGAATCGCCGGTATGGGTGCAGGCGTGGAAGCGCAGCAGCCACTCGAACCTGGACAAGATCCGTAAATTGAAACCTGAAGACCCGACCTTTTATAAGAAAGCGAAGCTCGAAGAAGTAGAGAAGAATCTGCGCTCGATGGGCAGGCTTGCGGAAGGGGAGAATCTGAAGGAAGTGGGCTGTATAGACTGCCACGTGGACATAGGCACGAAGAAGAAAGCGGACCATACCAAAGACATCAAGATGCCGACGGCAGACGTCTGTGGCACCTGTCACCTGGCAGAATTTGCGGAACGCGAATCGGAACGTGACACGATGATATGGCCACATGGTCAATGGCCTGATGGACGCCCATCGCACGCGCTGGACTACAAAGCCAACGTAGAGACGACGGTATGGGCGGCGATGCCACAACGCGAAGTAGCGGAAGGCTGCTCGATGTGCCACACCAACCAAAACAAATGTGACTCCTGCCATACCCGCCATGAATTCTCGGCAGCGGAATCGCGTAAACCGGAAGCCTGCGCGACCTGCCACAGCGGCGTGGATCACAACAACTGGGAAGCCTACTCGATGTCCAAGCACGGCAAGATGGTATCGATGCTGGGAGACAAATGGAACTGGGAAGCGCCTCTGAAGGACGCGTATGCAGTAGGCGGCCAGAATGCACCGACCTGTGCAGGCTGCCATATGGAATATGAAGGCGAATACAGCCACAACATGGTTAGAAAGATACGTTGGGCGAACTACCCGTTTGTTCCCGGTGTAGCAGAAAACATCAAGAGCGAATGGGCGGAAAAACGTCTGGACTCATGGGTGGTTACCTGTACTCAATGTCACTCGGAACGTTTTGCGCGCTCCTATCTGGACCTGATGGACAAAGGCACGCTGGAAGGCCTGGCTAAATACCAGGAAGCCAACGACATCGTACATCAACTGTACAAGGAAGGCCTGCTGACGGGACAGAAAACCAACCGTCCTGCACCGCCTGCACCAGAGAAAGAAGGCTATGCTTACTTTGCCCAACTGTTCTGGTCGAAAGGCAACAGCCCTGCAGCGATCGAGCTGAAAGTGCTGGAAATGCATGAAAACGATCTGGCCAAGATGCACGTGGGCCTGGCGCACGTCAACCCAGGTGGATGGACCTACACGGAAGGTTGGGGTCCGATCAACCGCGCATATGTGGAAATTCAAGACGAAAACACCCGCATCCGTGAAATGGTTGCACTGCAAGAACGCGTGAAGAATCTTGAATCCGCGAAGAAAGCAAGCCTGCTCGACTTGGACGGCACAGCAGAGAAGATCTCGCTGGGCGGTTTAGGAGGTGGCATGCTGCTGGCTGGTACCCTGGCGCTGGCAGGCTGGCGTAAACGTAAGCAAAACGAAGCTTGATAAACGCTGGCATAGATGACCGCACTGCGAAGGCAGTGCGGTCGACAGACAAGATACTCCCGTCATTAGGCATCGTGCTGGTGACGGGAGGTTTGATTTTATTGGGCTGGTTTGCGTATGCATGGTTCAAACCGGCACCCGCACCGTATCAATATCGATTGATATCGGAAGGCGACAGCAAGCAATATCCGAAGATGGACTTAGCCAGCGGCTGGCCTGACTTGAAGCTCAGCCTATACCAAGTCCAGGCAGAAGGCATAGACAAGCCGATTGCCGAATTCACCACGGCACGCCAAGGCGACGGCTCCCCGGTACTGATATACTGGAAGAACAGCACCAACGAAATACTCTACAATTTCGACCGCAAGCCATCGGAACTGACGATGCTGGCTGCGGCGATCAAGAAACACGCCCCTCAGGGCGCGCTCATCCTATCGTGGTGGGACACGTCACGGCAGATCAAACTACTCACAGGACACGACACACTGTTTACCAGCCACCTGAATGAACCGATGATGGTGCCGGTACCCTGGCTGGAACAAAGCAAAGCCATCCAAGCGTATGAAGAACGATTCTGGGGCAGCGACGCGAGACAGGCAGAGCGCGACCAATTCAAGCGCTTCAGCCAAGCGCTGGCGCAACCGGCAGCCGAAGGCGTGAAAGCGCTGCGCGAACTGGTTGGCTCAGACCGGGAAACCTATGTCATCATCCATGTCACCGACTTATACAAACTGGGCGTCATGTACTCGGACAAGATGGGTGTGGCCTATCAGAACTTCCCGATGACAGGCAACATGCACGGCATGATCAATCAGATGAAAGTGCAGGTCAAGGAAAACGACTTCAATACCTATACCCTGCAATCGATTTCGGACAACGAAATCAGGGCATTCTTTCTGAGCGATGAAGCGAGCAGCGAAACGTTGCTGGCAAGGATGCTGCCGTTTGTGGAAAAGAAATCGCCGGTAGACCTGGACGTGGCGCAACTGATCTATCAGCAAGGCGGCTATTGGGTGTACAAGCTCCCTTAAAAAAATACTCCAGACGGCCACATAGTCATTTACACGATGCGATGATAGCGTACAATACGAAGCCAATCGAAGATTGAATTAAAAAAGCATAAGTATAAAGGAGGAAGGATGAAGCACCCGATCACATATTTATTTGCAGTACTGGCGATGTTTGCATTGTTCTCTGGCGCAGCACTGGCAGACACGTACGAAGGCCGCACGAAATGCAGCTCATGCCACAAATCGCAAGCCAAATCCTGGAAAGACACGGCTCATGCGAAAGCGATGGAGTCATTGAAACCAGGCACGCGCAAGGACGCGAAGGTCAAAGCCAAGCTGGATCCGGAGAAGGATTACACCCAGGACAAGGACTGCGTGGGATGTCACGTTGATGGATTTGGCAAGAAAGGCGGGTATACGATAGAAGCGGCGAAAAAACCGCTGGCGGCAGTAGGCTGCGAATCCTGCCATGGCCCTGGCAAGAACTACCGTGGTGACCACCGCAAAGCAGGCCAGGCGTTTGAAAGCAAAGGTACCACCACGCAACGTAAAGTCGTTGCCGACAAAGGCCAGGACTTCCAGTTTGAAGAAGCCTGCGCTGGATGCCATTTGAACTATGAAGGCTCACCATGGAAAGGAGCCAAAGCGCCTTATACGCCATTCACCCCGGCAGTGGATCCGAAATACACGTTTGACTTTGACAAGATGGTCAAGGACGTGAAGGCAATGCACGAACACTACAAGCTGGATGGCACCTTTGTTGGCGAGCCGAAATTCAAATATCATGACGAATTCCAGGCAAACGCCAAAGAAAAGACCAAAAAAGATAAAGGAAAAGAGTAATGACCGGTTTACAGAAAGGAGCGATAGGGACTCTGCTGACGGGAGGGTTGCTGGGGATTGTGATGGTAGCGGTAGTGTTTGGAGGAGAAGCGGCGCTATCGACCGAAGAATTCTGCACGAGCTGTCACTCGATGACCTATACGCAAAAGGAACTGAAGGACTCGACGCACTATGGAGCGCTGGGAGTGAATCCTGGCTGTAAGGACTGCCATATACCGCAGGGTTTCAAGAACTTCCATCTGGCGTTATATACGCATGCAGTGGATGGAGCTCGGGAATTGTATCTGGAACTGGTGAATGATTACTCGACGTTGGAGAAATTCAATGAACGGCGGCTGATCATGGCGCACGATGCGCGGATGAACCTGAAGAAATGGGACAGCGTGACGTGCCGTGATTGCCATAAGAACCCGAATCCCCCAGGAGCGGATGCCCAGGAAGCGCACAAGAAGCTGAAGACGGAAGGTGCGACCTGTATCGACTGCCACCAGAACCTGGTGCATGAGGAAGTAGCGAAGACCGACCTGAATGCAAGCCTTGCAGCTGGCAAGATGGTGCTGGCGAAGGATGAGGACAGTGGTGGCGGGGAAGAGGAAGAAGATGAAGAAGATGACGAAGAAGGTGGGGAGAGCGAGTCTGCTGCAGCCTCCGAGCCTCAGAGTGATGAAGACGGCGACGAGGATGAGGATGAGGAGTAATTAATCGCAAATTGTACATTTTCCCCTCTGTCGGAACATTCAGATCCTGAATGAAAATTGATGCAGTAGTTGATAAGAACCCGTGCAAAATATTTTGCACGGGTTCTTATTTTTTGGAAATTCAAAACAGAATCCTTGCGATTTTCATTATGATAATCAAAATATTGAGTCAATTGTTAGGCTTGAAAATTTAATAATGAATGATCATTTAGTCCAGAGAGCTCTGAAAAAACGTAATCAGCAACGATCAGGCAAGGCGGAATCGGATAAGCGCGGTTTAGATGTGATGAATGAGTATGTTGAGTCTAATTTCAGCGCAGTAACCCGCGTACAGTAATTTTTCAGAGCTTTTTTGATAAATGAAAAAAGTATTTTAGTAGGAGTAGTAAAAAATGTCTTTTGAGCAACTC
>JAAEXZ010000133.1 GCA_017879645.1 Nitrosomonas sp. | reverse complement strand
ACCCTGGTCGTATCGACCTCGGGTAATTGGCGTATCGTATCCAGTGCCACGTTGATGCGGCGCCTCAGCAGTGCACGATCCTTGGCAAACGGACTCATCAGTGCACCATTTTTCTCCGCATCGCCGTCGGCTCCGATGATGCCTTTTCCGTACATATCAAGCGCAAACCCCACATAACCCATCGCGGCAATCCGCTCGGCAGCCTGATTGGCAAATTCGCGCCGTCCACTCCAGTCATGGGCAACCATCACCGCCGGTCTGGGTGCGTCGGTATCGGGGCAGGCCAGATAACCTTCCAGCAACCGGCTGCCATCTTCGTAATCCAGGGTTCTTGTCTTCATCTGAGTCATTTCCTCATTCTAATTTTCCGTTGTGTCATGTACTGGGCGCGATACTGATCTCACCTGATTTCAGGTAGAATGAATCGCAGTAACACGTCAGTCAGTGACCTGCATCATCCATCGACATCAACCGACAGGAGATTCCATCATGATAAACAAAATGAACCGTATCGTTTCCGGTTTTTCGGTGCTGGTATTCAGCTCTCTGATTCTCCCTGCACTGGCACAGGACATGCCAGTACAAAAAATACTCCCGCTGGAGTTGGCCAATCAGGCAGCCATGGTGGCGGTTAAGAAATGCCTCGAAGACGGACATCGGGTTAGCGTTGCCATTGTCGACCAGTCCGGCTTACTCAAAGTACAGGTCAAGGCCGATGGTGCCGGTCCACACACACTCGACAGCAGTCGCCGCAAGGCTTATACAGCCAACAGTTTGCGCGACTCCACACACAAATATGCCGTGCTGGTCACGCAAAAACCTGAACTGCAGAGCCTGACGCGATTGAACGATAACATTTTGCTGCTGGGTGGCGGTTTTCCGATCAAAATGGGTGGTGAGGTAGTCGGTGGTATCGGTGTTGGCGGCGCACCAGGCATCCAGTTTGACGAAGTCTGTGCCAGCGCAGCCCTGAAAGTCCTGAAAGCGGATGAAACTTACGAAACCAAACCGTAAAACCTAGCGCTGCAATATGGCTGCGTAATCATGGAACAGTTCTTCCAGAAACAAACGGGCATTGAGCGGATGAAATGACAGCTTCTGGCGCTGATAGAGCGTACGTGCAAACGCGATGGCTTGCTGCAGATCCATGTTTTTGCTCAATGCCACAATGGCGGATTGCTGGCTCACAAAGTATCGGATTTGTCCAGTACTGCGGTAACAAACCAGGTCATAACACCACTTCTGCAACCAATCCACGACATCGGGCAGACTCGTCGATTGCAATGCTTCGGCTAGCGCCATTGCATCCAGTGACCGTGTCTGCGCAAGCTGCTGCATAAAGCGATCAAACGACGCAGCATGATCGCCCTGCGCCAGGGTTAGCGCCAGCAACGGCGAAAATCCCGCCACCGCAAGACTGACATGTGGATCCGCAACACCTTGCTGCTGCAGCCAATTTAGCGCAGATTCCCTGTCAGGAACCGGCATGCTCAACTGTTGGCAGCGGCTACGTATGGTTGGCAACAAGTGCTGAACCTGATGCGTCACCAGAATGAACAGCACATTTTCCGGTGGCTCTTCCAGTTTTTTCAGCAAGGCATTGGCAGCGGCGCCATGCATTGTTTCCGCCGGATAAATCAGCACAATCTTATGACCCTGCTGATGCCCCGTCAGGTAAACAAAATCGCTCAATCTGCGGATCTGATCGATGGCGATCTGCTGGCCAGCATTTTTACGGGCAGTGACATCATTGCCTTTCGTATCCACATTATCCTGATTGGATCGGTTATCGCTGGCATTCTGCAGCGCTTCCGGCATAACGGCTACAAAATTGGGGTGCGTATCCTGCTCGAACCACCCGCAACTGGCGCACTGCCCGCAAGCCTGTCCATCCGGCCTGGGTGCCGAACAAAGCAGTGATTTGGCCAGATGCCGGGCAAAAGCCCATTTACCTATGCCCTTGCGCCCTTTGAGCAGCAAGGCATGCGTCCAGAATGCACGTCCCTGCAGCAAGCGTTCCCAAGTTCCACGCTGCCAGTCATACAGCTCAGCCATCTTGCAGTAACCCTCGTATCACCCGCTCCACTTCGATCCGGACTTCTACCATGGACTGACTGCCATCGATCCGCTTGATACGCTGCGGGAAAGCTTGTGCCCGTTCTAGGTAAGCGGTCCGCACCCGCTGAAAAAAATCACTTTGTTCTTTTTCAAAACGATCGATATTTCTTCCCTGTCCAACCCGTTGCTGCGCCAGCGCTACCGGCACATCGAAATACAGCGTCAGATCTGGTTGCAGCGTCCCCAGGGTCCATTCTTCCAGAACATTCAGCTTGTGCTGACTCAGTCCCCGTCCGCCCCCCTGGTAGGCATAACTGGCGTCACTGAATCGATCCGAAACCACCCACTGCCCTTGCGCCAGGCTCGGCAGAATGACTTTATCCAGGTGCTCGCGCCGCGCAGCAAACATCAGTAAAGCTTCGGTTTCAGCGTGCATGACACTCGATTGATCCAACAACAGGGTGCGTAATTGCTCGCCGAACGGAGTTCCGCCAGGTTCCCGGGTTACTACCGCCTGAATACCGGCACGTTGCAGTAACGTCACGATCCAGTTGAGTTGTGTCGATTTCCCGGCACCGTCGATGCCTTCCAGGGTAATCAGTTTGCCTGTCATCCGATTGTTCATTCACCGTCACTCGATTTTCATCGTTATCAAGATAAGTTACACTGCTGCGTCATTTCATCATTCAAGGTTTACAGCTCATGCACATCGACGCCTCGGGTCTGCTCAGCGACGTACCCTACATTCCTTCACCCAATTGCGATGACCGTCCCGCTGGAACCGATATCACCTTACTGGTCATTCACAACATCAGTCTGCCACCGGATGAATTTGGCGGAGATGGCGTGATCGAACTGTTCACCAATCGCATCGATCCCCATGCGCACCCTTATTATCAATCCTTGCAGGACTTGAAGGTATCGGCACATTTCTTCGTCCGCCGCGATGGCACAGTAATCCAGTTCGTCCCCTGTCTCAAACGCGCCTGGCATGCCGGTATTTCCTGCTGGCAGGGCAAGGAGCGCTGTAACGACTTTTCCATTGGCATCGAGCTGGAAGGCAGCGATAGCACCGCTTTCACCCCCGCACAATATATCACGTTGATTGCATTGACTCAGTGCTTGTGTGAGCACTACCCCATTCAGCACATCACAGGACATTCAGACATTGCCCCCGGACGCAAAACGGATCCCGGTCCCTACTTCGACTGGGAAAAATATGGCGATAGCCTGGAAAGTGATCTGATCATGCAATCAGCCAGTAACACACCGACGTGATGACGGCAGCGCCGATGAGGTTCAATACCAACCCTTCGCGCACCATGCTGCTGATCGGCATCACGCCAGTGCCGAACACGATGGCATTCGGTGCCGTACCTACCGGCATCATGAAACCATAACTGGCGGCCATCGCGGCCGGCAGCATCAGCAACGCCGGATCGATACCCGCCGCTGCCGCCGCGGGTGCAAGAATCGGCATCAACAAAACGGTGATTGCCGTATTACTCGTTACTTCGGTAAGAAAAGTAACCGATAGCGCAACGAATGCAATGATGATCAGCGGATGCAAACCGGAAAGAATCGCCAAATGTTCACCGATCGCTTTCGACAACCCGGTCTCGAGAAACGCCTGCGCAATCGCAATGCCGCCCGCGAACAGGATCAGGATGCCCCACGGCACTTTGACGGCGGTATCCCAATCCAGCAATTGGCCACCGCGTCCATTGGGAATCAGAAACATCGCGACTACGGCAATCAACGCCACAGTTGCATCGCTCGCTCCTTTCAAATCAAACCAGGTACTCCAGCCGCCGAACGGTTCATTGCGCGTGATCCACATCAGTACGGTCAACCCGAAAATCAGCAACATGCGCCGCTCTTCCGCACGCCACGGCCCTGCTGGCGGCATCGTCAATTCACCCTTGAAATGCAAATGCCGGGTCAACCACAAACCGGCCAGCGGCGTCATCAACAGTACCACCGGCACGCCCCAACCCATCCACTGGGTAAAGCTGACGGTGATCCCGGTAAAGCCCTCGTATTCGCGCATGAACACCAAATTCGGCGGCGTGCCGATCGGCGAACCCAATCCGCCAATACTGCTGCCGTAAGCGATCGCCAACAACAACGGAATGGCCAGTTTTTTGTCACTGCTTTGATCGACCACTGCCAGCGCCAGCGGCAGCATCATCAACGTCGTTGCGGTATTGGAAATCCACATGCTGATGAATGCACAAGCACATAAAAACCCCAATACGATGCGCCGGCTGCTATGCCCGCCGACGATGCGAATCAATCCGAGCGCCAAGCGGTGATGCGCGCCGGAATGCGCCAGCGCCGCTGAAAGCATGAATCCACCGAGCATCAGCAAGATCATATCATCACCGTATGCTCTTGCGATGTCTTCCTTCGTTAACACCCCTGCCAACGGAAACACCGCCAGCGGAATGATCGATGTCACCGGAATCGGAATCGGCTCAAAAATCCACCAAACGACGCATAAGGTAACAATTGCGCCGACCCAGCATGCTTGAATGTCCCAGCCGGAGGCGTTCATGCTGATGGCAATAATAAAGGCTAATAAAGGTCCAAAGATTAGTGACCAGGAAATTTTAAGCATTGTGTAAGATTTCAATTTGATGTTTCGGTCATTGCATGACCGTTATGTTAAAACATGACCCTGGCTTCTCACCAGTCATTAATGCCAATAATTTATTTTCTGTATAAATTGGGATACAATCTTGCCGATGAATACGATTCAAACCACAGAAGTTTTCGATAAATGGTTCGATGAATTGAGGGATCGAACAGC
>JAAEXZ010000132.1 GCA_017879645.1 Nitrosomonas sp. | reverse complement strand
AAAAAAATCTTTCCCGTTCACGGCAAATGCCATGGCCATATTCATGAAGTGGAGAGATACCGGTTTGACAAGCTCTCTGAAAAATTACAGAGAGATTTTGCTTATCCCAATTCCAGTACGAATGGATGCGTATAATTTCCGAGCATCTGTATATACAGCAACAGGTAGATCAAACGCAGTATGCTATTGGGGTTTATGACATTATCGTTCAAAGGAGAGAAATCTATGAATCTTCCATTTCAAAGTGATGCACTGGGTAAATTAACATTGCGTCTCACTGTTGGCGTATTGATGCTGTTTCATGGCGTCCATAAAGTGCTCAATCCAGGCTCTCTCGATTTTATCGGCAAACAGCTTACCAGCATGGATTTACCGCAAGCCTTAGCTTATGGAGTTTATTTGGGAGAAGTGATTGCAGCGCTGATGATTATTCTGGGGATCTTCTCCCGGATTGGCGGGTTGCTCGTTTTCGGTAATATGATATTTGCAATCGTGCTTGCCCATCGCAGCCAATTATTCACATTGACCGATCACGGCGGCTATGCGCTGGAATTGCAGGTTTTCTTCATGCTGACAGGACTTGCGGTGTTCTTTCTAGGAAGCGGTAGATTTGCCGTTAAGCCTGATTAAACGTTTGCGAACTTGCTGATAACCGTCTGCCAGGCTTGCTGATGAACTACAGAGAAATTCACTTTATCGCAACACCGGCATGGGTAAGTGTGAATGGGGTATGGATCGCTCTTCGGAAACAAGCGCTTTGTGCTCGGCGTTCTGAGGGTGATCTCTCATATAAGCCTACACTTCATGCAGGCCGCCATGCCGTTCGATTTCCGCAAAGCTTTTATCGAACAATTTCGGGGATGCCTTGACCTCGACAAGAGCTGCGACCTCGGGCGGCATATCAGGGGTAACGCTGTTTGGTAGAGCGTTAAAAGCTGCTTGTGCGTCCAGCGCCGGTTTGCGGTCAAACCATCCTGCCAGAAATTGTTTCGTTTTTTGCACGGTGTTAGTCAAGCTTTCTGCGGCTTCATCCGCAAGCCGAACAGCTCCGCTTCTGATCTGCGCATAATTGCCATGAATTTTTTCCGTGAGATAACCAGTACCGACTCCGCCGCCCAGCGCACCGATACCGGCACCGATAGCTGTTCCGACGCCGGGCAGGATCATCGTACCGATGGCCGCTCCGGCTGCGGCTCCTCCCAGAGAGCCGATATTGGACGCCGTTTCAATCGTGGCCGATTTCTCAGCCGCGTTCAGATCACCATGCGCGAGATCAATCTGCGTCTCGCCGTAAGGAACGGCGGTTTCGTAAACCATTTGTGCCGCCTCGGCCTTCGATCCGCCTGCCGCCAGCGAGAATGCGCCTGAGAGCGTGCCCAATGCCACGCCTGCAATAACGCCGCCGTTCTTGCCGAGTTTGCCCGTATGTTCCGCCAATTCAGCCATGAACCCGGTTCCCCGTTTTGAATCCAGCGCATGGTGAATATCGATTTTATTCTGACTGATAGATATAGCCACTTCACCACCTGGCCTTAGCAGATCGATCTGTATGGCTTTGTCCGTATAAGGTTTCAGGGTTTCAGCCATTTTCTGTGGGCTGCGATCCATGCCCCGGTAAATCTCATCCGGGCTTTGCGCCGATGTGTTGATATTCTGTCGCTCGACGAAATCCATGAACGTATCGGGGTCGGGTACGATCAGGCGGCGGGTATTGTTGTCCCATGAGGCGACGAGCTTGGGTAATTCTCCTCTGGGAACGTCCGTATTCACTATGGTAAGGTCAAGATTTGGATGCTCGAATACATTGGGCATCAGCTTCGAAGATTTAGCCGCACCGTCTAGTACGACACGGGTGGGAATAATCCGCCCCTTGATGGTCCCGTCTTCGTTGAAACCGCGATCATAGGCGCGTTGCACGGTCACTTCGGGCGGTGCCGTACCGGTCATGACCGTCATATGATCGAACTTTTTTGCAAAAGCTATGCGCTCGGCACTGGGAGCGACGACGTCCATGATGACATGTGGCGTGGGCAGTCCAGCAGTCATGCGTTCATCCAGCCGTCCCATGATTTTTCTTGCGATTGTCGAGCTTTCTTCATGCGTGTATTCCGCATGAGTGATGCCAAGCATGTCAGAATTGGCCAGCAAACCCTTGTAGTAGTCGGGATCGATCTGTACCGCGTCACGATAGACGTCTGAATTTTCCTTGGCGAACTCCTGAACGATAGAGGATTTTCCCGTGCCGGGTCCTCCTGTGACCATCATCACCTGTTCAGGTTGTGCATGAAGTGGCACACGTGCAAGCCCGATTTCATCAAGGACGGCAGAGATTTTTTCCGGGTTGTGATCCCCGGTCAGCTCAAGCGCCTTAAAAGAAGAAGGATGGGATTGAGCTGTTTTTGTGTATTTTCTTAGCGCCTCCTCATAATCGCCACCATCGGCCAGAACTCTGCGCTCGCTTACAACTTGAACAATCAGCTCGTGCAGAACAAGTCACTGGGAAGACAAAGCCCCATCTCTCCCTGAGAACTGGGTCAGTGAATTCTTGCCATCCGGCAATTCTGCTTTTACGTTATAGGCTTTATCGTTGTCGCCCGGTACACACTCTCTCTATTTATAAGACCTATCCTCATGGCGATGGATGGCTCAACCCTCCATCATTTTTTTTTAAAGCTTCGATAATTTCATCCTTGGTTTTTCCTGCCTTGACCATTGCAACGGCTCGTTTACTGTCGCAGCCCGCATCTAGAATTTCCAAAGCATCCAGAAAATCAATGCCTGCCATTTCAAGACCGAACCTCGCAATATCGCGCTTTTCCTGCTCGATTGTTTCTTTTGTTGCCATGATGCTTTTCCAGCGTGTGCCTGGATCAGAGTAAATTCTCATACCCACAGGCTTGTAATCAGGTTTGGCAAAGCGATTGGCTTCAGCCTCGGCAATTCCTGCATATCGCAGCAATTCATATGTTGCTTCAAATCCTTGCTTGCGGGCGGCCTCAAGTTCGTCCAGCCAGTGCTGTTCGGTCGGCCATCTTTCCAGCCATTCCGCTATCCGGACCAAGGCTGCATCCGCTTTTTCATCCCATGTGCTCTTTATGCCCATTGTCCCATCCTCTTCGTATTCTAAGCCTTCATTTTTAAGGCTTTCCTAACATTTTGGCAAATTATGCCGGATTTTATTCCAGGCTCTTACCCAGCATAGCTTCCGCACGTTCGTGAAACTGTTCCTGCGCAATTTCCTCGACTTCAAAGCTTGCCGCCAAGCGGCTCAGGTAGGTTGCATCCTGCACCAGCATTCCTTTTTCACGGTTCGGGACTTCCGCGCCCATGCGCTGCCCTTTGGCATTGCAAGCCACACGAACGGGCACGGTATCGCCTAGCAAGAAATATTGATATGACACAGCTTTCGTCTCCATAGCGTTACAATTTCGCTTCCTGGGTTTCTGGGTTGGCAGGCGGAATACTTTCAATCAATCCGAATACGCGGTCTTTATCTATCTTCAATGCACCAGCAAGCTTTTCTATGGATCGCCGGTAACGCTCGCCAAGCCTTTGCGCTTTTTCAGGATTGATCCGATAAAGCTCTTCAACGCGCCGGGGGTGCAGGTTGTCCATGTTGTCCGCAACCTTGACCATCATGGCTTCTCTGTTTCCGGAGGCAACCAAATCGTCGATCACTTCATCATAATTGTGCTTGTCTTCCGGATTCTTCGTAACCGAGGACACGATTTCAATACAGGCTGACGAGTAGTTTTTCTGTCTCAAATCGCCTTCACTTACACCGCAATCCTCGATTACGTCATGCAACAGTGCCGCCATGACAGTATCATCACTACAATCCGGAAAAAGCCTTTTGACGTTTTGAGCCACGCGCTGCGGATGATTGGCATAGGGCTTGCCGGTTTGATCCGTTTGACCGGCGTGAAGCTGCTTGATTAACGCCACCGTATATTCAATATTCGGCTTCACTACCTGCTCAAAGTCAATGCGCGGCATATCGATCCTGATTCATTCAATTCTGTTATTGCTCCTATACTCTATATCATGAACGCTAAGATTTTGTAAAAAATGGAATTCTTACATATTATTCAGTCGCAAAATTTTCGGCGTTTACCTGTAATAGATTCTCAACCAAAGTGCATACACGCCTGTCAGCAGCAAGATTACAGCGAATGTTATGTAATCTCTGGAGCCATCGTCGGCAACGGAGTTGCCGACGAGCCGTACGGCTCTTGCTCGCTTGCAGCTTTGAAGTGGTTTTGGACTTTGGGCGCATTGGGCTCGTAAGGCCCGAATAATTCATCTGCTGCGTTATTTTTGACCGGAATACCTGCTTTTATTGTTTTGTCGTAGTGTTCTTGCACATCTTTAGGCGCACGATCTTTTATGTTGGCGAGTTGCTCCAGCTCTTCTGTTTGGAGTTGTCTCATTTTGACGGACAGTTTTTTCATGGAGTCGAGAAAGTTTCGACTCGTGAAAGCGGACTGCATTTTATTACGATTTGATTATTCTCTTTCAGTTTCCTTTCAAAATTGTTCGGTGATAAGTATCCCAGCCCGGAATGCCTGCGAGTGGGGTTATACCAGGACTCGATCCAGGTGAATATGGCCAGCCTTGCTTCAGTTTTGTGTTTCCAGGAACGCCTGTCGATCAATTCACATTCCAGGGAAGCAAAAAAGCTCTCAGCCATTGCGTTATCATAGGCATCACCCACACTGCCCATGGATGGACGCACGCTCATTTCCCTGCATCGCTTGCCGAAATCAACGCTGGTGTATTGACTGCCTTGATCGCTGTGTGTTCAACGCACTGATCACCAGACTGGCTGTCATGGTTTCACCGAAAGACCAGCCCACTACCTTACGGCTGAATACATCGATGACCACGGCCAGATACAAGAACCCTGCCCAGGTAGGAATGTAAGTCATGTCCGCAACCCATAGTTGGTTGATGCTAGTTGCCTTGAAATGACGTTGCACTAAATCCGGTGCAGGGCGGCCACGTTTATTCCGATGAGTCGTGATTACAAAGCCGCGCCTGCGGCTCACCCCTTTAATTCCAGCTTCACGCATCAACCTGCCTACGCGCTTGTGATTGACCCTGACTCCACGATCGGCTAATTCAACGGTAATACGGGGGCGGCCATACGTACTATCGCTTGTACGATATGAGACCTTTGCACGGCAATGCGCCTAGGGTGGATTGATTGATACAATTGTATTTTAAAACAATATGATTGAAGAGCTGGGTATGAGTTTTTCAGACTATGATGTAACGCGCCGCACCCGAAAAGGGAATTTCTTAAAGCAGATTGACCAGTTGATCGACTGGAGCGCAATCGAGCGAGCAATCGCGGTTCATTACGCACCGGTATTGGATGCGGCAGGTCGCCCGGCGTATTCAGGTTT
>JAAEXZ010000131.1 GCA_017879645.1 Nitrosomonas sp. | reverse complement strand
CAAAGGCTCGATCCGCGCCCACTGCTTATCCGAAAACCAAAACAATCCATCCATGATCCAATCCTCCCTGTGAAGATTGAACCATGCCCCGCCATATCTGTGAATCCTGAAATCAAAGAAAAATTAAAGGGTCCGGACCCTAGATTTCGTAAATAATTCGTCTGGCTTGCTGGTAAGTCATTTCGTATTTTACAGCGACATCACTGCAACTCATGCCATTTTGGGCATCTTTGAGGATTGCTTGATTGCGTTTTTTAGTTTCAAGAGTTGAGTATGTGGGTAGAGTTAAATCCACGCCATTGAAATGCGATAAAACCTTGTTGGTATTCCATTGCCCCAAAATAATATTAAGCTGCTGACGCAACTTCACGTTGTCGGAAACATGCAAAGACTGACCTCCAAAAACAATGCACAGATGTGTGAAAGCGTCATTGCCAATTAGTTTTAACAGTTTCTGAACTTTGCTCTCGTTGTCTGCTTGCATAATACTTTCAGTTGAATGTGGATAATTATTCATTGCATAGTATCCAATTTGGGGAATTAGAATAACTCGGAAACCATTCCACTGTAAAAGACTTAAGAATCAGAACAATAATGAAGCGGGTGGGAGGCCGGACGTTCCTCCATCCAGGGGTGCTGCGAGAGCACTCAAGCCTGTGGACTCCGAAATTTCCACAGCTCACCCGAAAAACGAAGAGCAAAACCGGCGCCGGATTCGAACCGGATCATGGCGGCATGCGCCCCCAACCATTCCCATTGGAAACAACCGGCTTTGCTCAAAACTGCAACGGGTGGGAGGCCGGACGTCCCTCCATCCAGGATCAATTGAATGACCAAGCTTGTGGACTCCGAAATTTCCACAACTCACCCGTCAAGACTTATTTTATACTCTACTTTGATTAGCTGCTATATTTACCTGCTTGATTAGCGTACTTATTACATCGCTATGTTGCATCATCATTATCAATGATCGGTTTCATATTACGATTAATATCGCCATATCGGTAGGCCATATTTTTGATGGCAGCCGTCATGAACTTGGCCAACACCTCGGGTTTGAATTCGACTTTTTCATTCAAGTGTTGAAGTACCTTTTCTTCATTCGTCATAAATTCATCGTCCGACAACGACTCAATATATACGCTGCCGTCGCGACAAAATGTGACCAACCAGCGGGAGCCAGGCAGTTTTTTCATGGTTTCTGAATCGACTCGGATTTCAGGATATTTTTTCTCTTTCACCTTAGCAACCATGATTGCCTCCATTTGGTTCCATCTGCATAAAGGTACCAAAAAAAGTCCCAGAGGATTTGTTTATTCTTGAGAGTTATCAGCATGCTCGTTTCTGAGCTGTTTTATGCAGTCTGGCGGAAAATATCGGTAGAAAGTGGTGCGTCCAATATGGAGCTGGTCGATCACATCGCCAACGAAAGCGTAGTTCTCGGTATCCTTGAGTAATGCCTCGGCGTGTTTCACAGTCTGTTTATTCATGGCTTTTGGTCTGCCACCGCAACGACCACGTTTATTCGCAGCTTTTAGACCGGCTCGCGTGTTTTCGAAGATCAGCTCCCATTCAAGGAAAATGGCTATAATTTCAGCCCTGAGACCAAGTTTTCAGGGTATGGGTGGGCTCATTCCTAAAACGACCGTTTCTAGACAATGAATTTAGGAGTTCCCCATGCCGCGAATGCGTATTCTCACCGCAAGCGAACAAGAAACTTTTGATAGACCGCCTGTGTTTGATCATCGCGAGCGAAAACAGTATTTCAGTTTGCCAAAAGGATTGATGGACATCGCCACCACGCTACGCTCGCCAATCAGTCAAATTGGTTTTCTTTTGATGTGTGGGTACTTCAAGGCAACCAAACGCTTTTATCTACCGCAGGATTTTCACAAACGCGATATTGAAGCCGTAGCCAGGATTTTGACGCTGCAGAATGTCAATTTCACAGTCGATGGGTATCCGAAGCAAACACGCGCTCGCCATCAGAAGTTTATTCTCGATTTCTATGGGTTCGTCCCCTTCAATGAAAAAGCAAAAAAGAGTATTGCTGTTGAAGTTTCCACGATGGCACGCGCACATCTCAAACCAAAGTTAATTTTTGACCGCTGCGTCGACTTTCTTATTCAGCAACGCACTCAAGTTCCAACTGTGCAGAGCCTGACCGATATAATCCGTTCAGGGATTCAAGCACACAAGGCGAAACTGATATCGCTTATGGAATGCCATCTCACCAATGAGGCGTGTGCACTGCTTGATGGTTTGTTTACCGGACCAGAAAACCAGAATCGCTACCGTTTAACCCTGCTCAAGAAGCTCTCACAATCGGCAAAGCCGATGCGAATCAAGGAAAATATTGCAGATTTTGATACTTTGGCGGAGTTGTACGGCGCACTTGAAAATATTTTATCGATCCTTGACCTCGGCCCTGCCGGCATCCGTTACTTTGCTGGAAGCGTCCTCAAATCACGCATGCTTCAGCTGCAACAACGCGCAGAACCCGACCGTTATATCCACTCGGCAGCATTCATCGCCCACCGGTTTTATCGCATTCAGGATCATCTGGCTGACACATTGCTGAAAGTCATGGCATCGTTTCAAACATCGGTGTCGCGAGAACACAAAGACCGTCTGGCGGAAAAACGTATAGATCAGCATAAGGCTTTGAAGGCCGCCATCGATGATCTCGACACATCGGTGTTTGGTTTGATCCGCCAAATTCGTGAGCTGGCAGAAAATAGCGAGCTGTCGGACACGCAGAAGATTATCGAAATCAAATCAGCGCTTGGTCAACAAAAGGCTGGTGCATTCGAACAACTAAAAGCCAATCTGGAAACAACCGGTTCTGATCATAGCTGGTACGATGTTTTGGAAAACCATTCCCTACGCCTACAAAACCGGCCCAGTCCAATACTTAAAGCTGTGACATTTGAACCGAACGACCGCGCGAAACGGCTGATTGCGGCTATGGATCATTTTAAGGTCAATGATGGGAATATCGGCGACCGTGCCCCGGTTGATTTCCTCGACCCCGATGAGAGGAAAGCATTGATCCGCACTGACGGTACATTCCGACCCTCGCTCTACAAGGTCTTATTGTTCCAGCATGTCGCCGGCACCATCAAATCTGGCGATTTAAATCTCGCGCAATCTTACAAATACCGTCCAATGGATACTTATCTCATTGATCGTGATCGTTGGAACCGGGAGAAAGAACATTTACTTGAACGGGCGGGATTGACCACGTTCGCTAATCCCGGTCCTATTCTCGCAAAGTTGGATGAGGCGCTTTGCTCGCAATATCGGGTAACAAATAAGGATGCAATCAACAATCCGCATCTGAAGTGCCGTGCCGATGGCACATTTCACATCGCTACCCCGGCGATTGATGCCAGTGAGGCCGATCCACTTGGCGAATGGTTCCCTCAACGACACGATGTGCCGTTAGCACAGGCTTTGGAAACCATCAACAATCACAGTGGCATGCTCGATGCGTTCGAGCACTGGCAGCAAACTCATATCCGAAAAACCCCATCACGTCAGACTCTACTGGCTGGGATTATGGGTCTTGGCTGCGGTATTGGAGTACGCAAAATGGCGAGGATTTCCTCTCGTATTACAGAAAGCGAGCTGGAACACGCCGTCAACTGGCGTTTTTCGCTCGACAACATCCGTGCCGCCAATGATTTTGTGGTCAAGGCCATGGATAAAATGGAACTTCCAAATCTTTATCGTCGGAAAACGGAGACCCTTCATACCGCCAGTGATGGCCAGAAATTTGAGGTGCTTGGCGAGAGCTTGCACGCCAGCCGCTCATTCAAATATTTTGGACAGGGACAGGGCATCTCCGCATACACCTTTGTCGATGAACGCAATTTCCTTTGGCATTCACTCATGATCAGCGCAGCAGAGCGCGAAAGCGCTTATGTGATCGACGGTCTCATGCACAATGATGTTGTCAAAAGCGACATCCATTCCACCGACACACACGGCTACACCGAAGCGATTTTCGGCCTCACCCATTTGCTGGGCTTTTCTTTCGCCCCGCGCATCAAGGGCATCGGTAAGCAAACCCTTTATATTTTCAAACCGAAAAACAGGGTTGAAAAAGAATGGAAAATTCAACCTGACAAGACTATCAATGACACGCTGATCCGCGAAAACTGGGATGAGCTTTTGCGGCTTGTCACTACTATCAAGCTCAAGGAGAACACAGCCTCCGATATCTTCCGGCGGCTCAATTCCTATTCCCGCCAGCACGCGCTTTATCAGACCCTGAAAGCGTTCGGTCAGATCATCAAATCCTTGTTCATCTTGCGCTATATCGACGATTTGGAATTGCGCCAGGCTATCGAGAAGCAGCTCAACAAGGTCGAACTGGCCAATCGGTTCACCCGCGCTGTTGCCGTTGGCAACCCTCGAGAGTTCACGCAGGTCGAAAAGGAAGAGCAAGAGATCGCCGAGGCCTGCAACAGGCTCATTAAAAACAGCATCATCTGCTGGAATTATCTCTATCTTGCTCATCAGCTTGAAAAAGCACCCAATGAAGAAGAAAGAAAAAATCTACGCCAAATTATCATGCGCCACTCGCCTATGACATGGGCACATATCAACATGCTCGGAGAGTACGATTTCTCAGATGAAAAACTTAAAGATTCCGTCGGAATTCTTCCCCTGAAATCAGTCGCCTAAAACATCAATCAATTCGGGAAAACCAAAAACGCCAAAAAGCTGTAACATCAAATCAATGTACAAATCCCTATGGGACTTTTGGTACCTTTATGCAGAATAACCCCATATTGGCAGAACAAGGCATGCAGGCCAATCAACAAATTACCTTTTTATCGGACGGTGCCGACAATGTTAGAGATTTACAATACCATATGTACCCGGAATCTGAGCATATTCTGGATTGGTTCCATGTAACGAAGAAACTCACGGTGCTCAATCAATTTGCCAAAGGGATGGTGCATACGGACCCCGATGAAGGGGCGGAAGTCACCAAAG
>JAAEXZ010000130.1 GCA_017879645.1 Nitrosomonas sp. | reverse complement strand
GAACTTCTGGAAGCATCTGATCTGTTGCTGGATCCCGTCATTGGGACTTATTTCCTGATGAATGCCACCATGATCAATGCGCCAAAATTGACTGAATACCTGGGGCAAATGCGTGCGGTTGGTGCCAATTTACTTGCTAGCGGAAATATAACCGATGAAGGTCGTACCAAACTGACAGGACTAATGAATAACGTCAACATGTTTTTTACAGAATTCACGCGTTATCTGGGAAAAGCCATACAGTCCGATGCTAACTTGAAGGCTGCTTTGGGAAGCAAAGAGCAGGAGTTGAAAATGATGATTGACAAAACCTTGCTCATGACCACTCAAAACCTGATCCAGGCTAAAGAATCCAAAATGTTGTCTAGTGAATATTTCACTGAATATACCCGAATGATTGACAGCATTTTTGCTTATAACACACTGGCAAATGACAACCTAGTTCAAGCACTCCAAAACAGAGCCACGGATTTGCAGCAAACCCTTTTCATCATGGCGGGTGTAATGATCTCCGCGATGATATTTGTCATCGTGCTATCGATCCTGATCGTGCGCAGTATCACACAGCCTGTGAATAAAGCCATTGCCATCGCGGGTGCCGTGGCTGCAGGCGATCTCACCAGTCACATCGAAATCGAATCAACCAATGAAACCGGACATTTACTGCGTGCACTCAAGACCATGAACGACAACCTGATCGATCTCGTCAGTAAAGTACATACCGGAACCGATCAGATTCTGACCGCCTCGGGAGAAATTGCTTCCGGCAATTCGGATTTGAGTCACCGTACCGAAGAACAAGCCTCCAGCATCGAAGAAACCGCATCGTCGATGGAAGAATTGACGTCCACCGTGAAACAAAACGCGGATAATGCACGCCAAGCCAATCAACTGGCTGCAGGCGCCTCAGAAGTAGCCATGAAAGGCGGTGCGGTAGTCAGCCAGGTCGTGCACACCATGAGTGCGATCAATGAAAGCTCCAACAAAATCGTCGACATCATCAGTGTCATTGACGGTATCGCTTTTCAAACCAACATTCTGGCGTTGAATGCCGCAGTGGAAGCGGCACGCGCCGGTGAACAGGGACGTGGCTTTGCTGTCGTTGCAACCGAAGTCCGCACGCTGGCCCAGCGCTCTGCCGCCGCAGCCAAGGAAATCAAGGAACTCATCAATGATTCCGTCACAAAAGTCGAGGAAGGCACACGCCTGGTCGATGAAGCCGGTTCCACGATGAGTGAAATTGTCAACGCGGTTAAACGCGTCACTGACATCATGGGTGAAATCTCCACTGCATCGCAGGAACAAAGCTCCGGTATATCACAAATCAATCAAGCCGTGACACAAATGGACGAAGTCACTCAACAGAATGCAGCATTGGTGGAAGAAGCTGCGGCAGCGACCGAATCCATGAAGGAACAGGCACAAGCATTAACACACGCCATTAGCAGTTTCAAATTGTCCGATAGTTATGCGGCCTCCGCACGGATAAGCAAAAAACAGCATGCCCGTCCAGTCACACACCTGCCTGATCGCGGACCAGCAACCAAAAAGACGATGGCAAAAACC
This sequence comes from Nitrosomonas sp., assembly GCA_017879645.1. Taxonomy (GTDB): domain Bacteria; phylum Pseudomonadota; class Gammaproteobacteria; order Burkholderiales; family Nitrosomonadaceae; genus Nitrosomonas. The sequence goes on along the minus strand of JAAEXZ010000130.1, from coordinate 3,507 downwards.
GAAATGAAATCCGCTGCATCATCGGAACAATCTCGCAAGGTTGCTGCCGGCGGCGGTGATTGGGAAGAATTCTAAGCTGCCTTGGAAGTCACACTCGATTCATCGATCCGATATTGCCGCTTTATCCCCCGCCAGCGTGCCTTGCTATAGACCAAGTGCACGCTGGTAAGCTAAACCAGCCACCGCCAGATCCCCCAGAGCAAGCCCACGAAACACAAATGCAGTCCGTTCATGCACGGTTTCTCTCCCAACCACTTTTCCAGTCACCAAATCGGACAAATCGCCCTGTACCAGCCCCGGATTGACCAGCGGTTTGGACATGCTGGCTTCCTGATCCCGATCATCAACATAGATTCGGTCAATCACTGACAAGCTTTCTGCCAACCAAGATACGGCCAGGTCCGTCATGGTTACAAACACTCCCGGTTTCAACCAGCACGCATCAAGAAAGGGGACTAGTTGCGGCGAAAGCGTCACCGATGTCACCACGACATCCGCGCCACGCATTGCCTGTTGCGCCGATGTGCAGTTCATGACCATCAATCCCAAGTTTTCGGCAAAGTCACAAAACGCCTCGCGACTGGCGGCACTGCGTGCAAAAGCGCAAACTTGCTTGATCGGAAACAATTCGATCAGTACCTGCAAGTGACTGCGTGCCTGAACGCCGCATCCAATGAAAGCCGCAACGCTGGCATCCGGACGTGCAAGTCGCAGTGCTGCAACTGCACTTAATCCTGCCGTTCGTACCGCAGTCACCCAATTGCCATCGATCACAGCCAACGGCAATCCACTATGGCTATCGAGCAGCGTAACCAATGAATTGATGCTTGCCATACCCCGACTTGGATTATCAGGGTTCAGCACCAATGCCTTGACTGCAAGAAATGGGGGATCATCGGCAGCGGCCAGTGTAGCCATCATGTACCGACCATCCGGCGGAGTAATCACAGCCTTGGGTGCATTCCAGACACGTTGCTGTTGTTTTCCAAGAATCAGCTGTTCGATACTGGCAACAACATCGTTTGCCGATAAATGCAGGTTTTGCAGTACATCATGCGATAAATAATGAATTCCAGACAAATTTTTGATTGGTGTATCAGCATTCATTGAGCTACTCCGGTCAAGACGAAAATTGGCCATAACAGTAATCCACTGCTATAATGGCGCCCCCGCCGCGCAACAACTAACAGCTTATTTTTTGAGGAATTATCTTATGTCTCGCCCGATCCGCAATATCGCAATCATCGCTCACGTCGACCATGGCAAAACCACCATGGTTGATAAACTTTTGCACCAGGCCGGTACGTTTGCCGCGCACCAGCAAATTTCAGAGCGTGTGATGGATTCCAATGATATCGAGCGCGAGCGCGGCATCACCATTTTAGCCAAAAATTGCGCCATCGATTACGAAGGCATACATATCAATATCGTCGACACCCCCGGTCACGCGGATTTCGGTGGAGAAGTGGAACGCGTTTTATCGATGGTCGACGGTGTGTTGCTGCTGGTCGATGCAGTCGAAGGTCCGATGCCGCAAACTCGTTTCGTCACCAAAAAGGCGTTGGCGCAAGGCTTACGTCCGATCGTCGTGGTCAACAAGATCGATCGCCCGGGAGCACGCCCAAGCTGGGTGGTTGATCAGACTTTCGATTTGTTTGACAAACTGGGTGCCAGCGACGAACAACTGGATTTTCCCGTGGTGTATGCCTCGGCACTGAACGGTTTCGCCACACTGGATCTGGAAAACCCTGGTAAGGACATGCGTCCGCTATTCGATACCGTCCTCAAGCATGTACCGGCACCTTCCGGAAATCCCGACGAGCCCTTGCAACTCCAAATCAGTGCACTGGATTATTCCAGTTTCGTGGGACGCATCGGCATTGGCCGCGTTCACCGTGGCAGGCTGAAGCCCGCTCAGGAAGTCATGATACTGGCAGGCGACAAACCCGGCAAAAAAGCCAAGGTAAACCAGGTACTCGGCTTTCAGGGTCTGGAACGGGTACAAATGAAAGAAGCCTTGGCGGGCGACATCGTGCTGATCAACGGCGTAGAAGAACTGAGCATCGGTGCCACACTTGCCGATATCGACAAACCCGAGGCGCTGCCGATGCTGGCCGTGGATGAACCTACACTAAGTATGACATTCCAGGTCAACACTTCCCCATTTGCCGGACAGGAAGGCAAATTCGTCACCAGCCGTCAGTTGCGCGAACGTCTGGAAAAGGAACTGCTGACCAACGTCGCGCTACGCATGGAAGAAACCAATGAAACCGATTCGTTCCTGATCTCCGGCCGCGGCGAACTACACCTGACCATTTTGCTCGAGAACATGCGCCGTGAAGGTTATGAACTTGCCGTTTCCCGTCCGCACGTTGTCATCCGCGAAATCGACGGCGTTAAATGCGAACCGTTTGAAATGCTGACTGTCGATGTGGACGAAACCAATCAGGGTGCCGTCATGGAAGCACTGGGCGCTCGTCGCGGCGATCTGCAGGATATGGTATCGGACGCCAAGGGTCGTGTGCGCCTGGATTATCGTATTCCGGCACGCGGCCTGATCGGTTTTCAGTCAGAATTCATGACCATGACGCGCGGCACTGGATTGATGAGTCACGTTTTCGACGAATTTGCGCCGATGCGCCCGGAAATTCCACCGCGCCGCAATGGTGTGTTGATTTCATCGGAACATGGCGAAGCGGTCGCCTATGCCTTATGGAAGCTGCAAGACCGTGGCCGCATGTTCGTCAGTCCCGGAGACCGTCTGTACGAAGGCATGGTAATCGGCATCCATACCCGCGACAACGATCTGGTGGTCAACCCGATCAAAGGTAAGCAACTAACCAACATCCGCGCATCCGGCACCGATGAAGCGGTAACCTTAACGCCACCGATTCAGCTCACGCTGGAATCCGCGATCGAGTTTATTGCCGACGATGAACTGGTGGAAATCACGCCAAAAACTATCCGCATCCGCAAACGCTACTTGCTGGAGCACGAACGCAAACGTGCCTCGCGTGTGGCTGCTTAAAAGCTAGTATTCAACAAAACAAGCCCGTCGGTATGATCAATACCGACGGCTTTATTCTTTTGACTGCAATAATCTGTCAGTTCACTTTCACTTTACTGCTTTTCAGCAGATTGGGCGGTGGGCCGATTGGCTCGAATTGTTTCAGCAGCGGCACGTCATCTTTGTTGATCGAACGCAGATCCATGTCGTATGTGCCGTGCGGCGCCCAACTGCCGGTAAATTGCTTGCCGTCCGGCGTGAACGTCCAGCACATATCCTCGCCGCCGGTATTGATCGCATCGCCAAGATTCACCGGCTGCTGCCATTCGCCATCGGCATTCTGCTGCGCGATCCATTCGTCATGCCCACCACGCGATCCCAGATCGGTACGCATGCTGGTGATGATCAGACTCTTGCCGTCCTTCGACAACCCTGTCCAGTGCATGTGATCGCGCTGCGGTGAATTAAGCTTCGGTCCCAGACTGACCGGCTTCTGCCAT